>JAEHDK010000706.1 GCA_016880465.1 Micromonosporaceae bacterium | reverse complement strand
TCTTGCAGACCCGACCCCTTCATGTCGGACACGGCGAGGCAGCCGCCAGACGACGAAGAGCCGCCCCACCCCGGTAAACACGGGGTGGGGCGGTCAGAACCCCTGCGCGGGGTCCCACGCAACTGGTAAGGGCTGCGCGGCCAGTCTACTTCTTGCCCTGCTCGCGTTGTGCCTTCTGGCTGCGTTCGTAGTCGCGCAGCGCCTCCTGCCGGCGGCGTTCCTCGGCAGCCGCCTTCGACCGGTCGAACGGGTCCGGCTGCGGTGGGTTCGTCTGCTTGCTCACGGCGTGTCGCCTTCCTTGGTCGCCGGGTCGGTGTTGGCGTGCGCCATCGCCGTCGTAGCTGAGGCGATGAGCGCGGTCAGCGCGGTCTTCCAGTCACCATCGGCGGTCTGCCAGATGGTGACGATCAGGCCGATGAGCGCCACGGCACCGTAGACGTAGCGGCGGGCCTTGGGCGGAATGATGTCGATCAGGAAGTTCATTGTTGGCCTTTCTCATTGTCGGATACCACTGTGTCGGGCCGACGGCTGCGCCACAGCAGCACCAGCCGCCACGTGAAGATCATGTCCTGGGTGAGAAGCACGAGGACGGCGACCCAGGCGGGCACGGGGACGTGGAAGGTGGCAAGCAGCAGCAGCGACTCGAACGCGATCGCGGTCCAGCCCCAGCCAGCGAGCATCCAACCGACCGGTCCTCGTGGGCGGCTCAGCGATACGACGAATACCAGCGATACGGCGATGGAGTAGACGATCAGGGCCTGCACCAACCCGGTCACGCCGTCCTCCGCCACGACTGCTCGACCTCACGTACGAACCGGTCGGAGCGGCGGGCCAGCATCCGGGCGACCAGGGCCACCGCATCCACGTCGGGCGTGTTCGCGTTCGCCGTCGCGTGCTGCTGCTCCGCCTCGACGATCGCGGCCTTCGCCTCGTGCCCATCACGTCGACGGCGCGGCCATCTCATGCGGCACCTCGCCGCTTGCCGGCGGACTGCGCCTGCAACAGCGCGAGCACCTCGCGCTGCGAGGCGGCCAACTGCTCGACCGAGCCGATCAGCTTGGCGATGTTGGCGGAGTGCACCTCGTTGGCTGCCGACTGCGTCTGCGCCGCCGTACGCCAATCGTCTGCCCTCCGTCGCTCAGCGCCAATGGCGATGCGGACCAGCACCACGATCCCGGTGACGAGCGATCCGGCGAAGCTGGCGGTCAGGATGCCGGATACCGCATCCACCGGCGTGGGCTACGAGTCTTCGGCGCGCTGGGCGCCCTCTTCGGCGGCCGCGACGAGCTCGTCGTGCGTGGGGGCGCCCTCCTGGGCGCCCTCCTTGGCTGCCGCAGCGATCTCGGCCAGCTGCTTGTCGGTGAACAGCACCTCGGCGGGCGGCCCGGCCGGCGGCCAGGACGCGTTGAGGTCGGCGACGAAGAAGTACGGAGGCTTCGGCTCAACCGTCGAGTCGACCTTGCGTACTCCGTTGGCCCACCAGGCTTTGATCTTGTCGAAGTCGGTCTGCGGGATCACGACCGGCTTACCGCCGACCAGATCCCCCGGTGCGAGATAGACCGTGCCCGACGGGCCGGTGATCGTCCACATGTCGTCCTCCTGTTGCGGCGGGGATGTGTAGCCCCACTGTCCGAAGTTGTCGGCGTGTGCCTCGTTACGGTCGCAGTCCGCGCCGCCCACCGTGATGCCGTTCTGCGCCTGGCGCAGCTGGGCCCGCGAATCCCACTGGCCCGCGGACCACGCGTAGGTCTGCCAGCCCCAGACGATCAACCCGGCGTCGAAGAGGTGCCTGATCGTGCGGTAGCCGCCATACGCCCCGGTACGCGGCACCCCGAGCACCGAGGCGACGCCACGCATGTAGGCGTCCACTGTGGGCATCTGCGCCACGGTCGGGTTGAAGTCGATGGAGAAGTAGATCGGCGCGTCCGGCGGGCCGCCGCAGGCCGCGTGCTGCTTCGCCGCCACGGTCGCATCCTTGACGCCCTGGCTGTAGCCGTTCAGCGCGGCGTTGGCGGCATACTCCCAGTTCGAGCAGACATCAATGCCCGCCGCGCGGTAGCTGTCGGCCTCGGCCCTGGTGAGGTTTTTGCCAGTCGTGTCGTAGGACAGGTAACGCAGCACGAAGGTGTAGCCGCCGGCGAGGATCGCGTCCACGGACGGTTTGGACCAGGCGAAATCTAAACCTTGACGCATTAGCCCCCCAGGTATCGGGTTCTCATGGCGTCGACAGCCCGATGTTCACAACTGTTACCGGCTGTGCGTCGGGATGGCCTTCCTGCACGAATCCGACCTTCTCCCCGCCCCACCAGGCCCGCGAAACGCGGGCAGTGGCCAGAGCCTCATCGACGTCAAGATGATGGTGGCTGACGAGAAGGTATGTGCGTGTGCGCGCGAGCACGTCGGCGCGGGTGGCATCATGTCCGTCGACCAGTAGGCCAGCTTCGATTGCCCGCATCAGGCCACCTCCGCACAGAGGAACCACTGCAAAATGTCGCCGCTGGCCCAGGTGAACGGTGTAGTGGCATCTAGACGGCCATCGGCGGTGACTCGGAACGTGGTGGACGACAGGACCTCCAGGGCGCCGGCCCGGTCATTGGTTGTGAGGCTTGCGTCGTGCAGTCCCGCAACGCCGACATTGCGGTTGCTACCCGTGATCGCGTATGGAATGGAAAGAATCCAATATCCGGTGCCGAACGTCGTGGTCGAGCCCATCACGATGGCGCCCTTGTACAGCAGCAAGCTACCGACACGTGTGTAGTGCGCCGTCAGCGTGCCATTACCGATGGCAGGGTTCACGCTGCTGGCGGTCCAGGCGACGGATCCGAATTCGGCCCACGCGGAACTGATCGCGGTCAGTTCGCCGAGAACGTTGTTCCAGTCGGTACCGGTGACAACATCGCCGGCCAGAATCGTCGGGACGGTGCCGCTCCAGTCACCCATGAGCACTCCTCACAATGCGACCACTGCCGGGTTCCAGAGACTGACCTTTATCGAGACGCCGTTGACAATGCCTGGTTGGTCCTTGACGACGCCGTTGACGGAACGCACTACCGTGAAGGTCTGCGGCGACGAGGCGCCGGAAATGTTCGTGACCGTCATGCGCTCGCCCGCGATGTTGATGTCAAAGTTCACCGTACCGGTGCGCCACAGCGCGGGACCGACCGTGCCAACCGCGAAGGTGGTGTCGGTCGAGTTCCGGTCGGAGTACACATAGGATGTTGCGGCGTCGACCCGGCCACGGTTGGCAACGTTCGAGGCGACCTCGTGAACCGCGTATGGGCTGGCGGGCGAGGTGTTGAACTCCGCATCCCAGTTGATCGGATCCCACGTCTCCGTCAACCCTTCAAGGAACACATCCACCGGGTCGGGGCTGTAGGCGTCGGGCGGGTTGGCGACCTGCACCCTCGCACCGAACTGCAACGCCAACCACTGCGGGATGACCAGTCGGCCGGCGGTAGATGCAAAGTTGAGGCTCAGTCCGGGCCAGCGTTCTTCATCCACCGTGCCCAGGTGAACCCGCCACGATGCGGCGTTGGCCACCTGGTCGTCGTCTTCGAGACTGACTTCGGCCGAATCGTCGTACAGGCCCACCGAGGCGATGCTGGTGTCATCGCTCACGGTGGCTTCGGTGCCGCCCTTGCGCTTGATCGTCCAGCGGTTGCGTAGTTGCTGGTCGTCGTCCTCATGGGCAGGTGGCCCGGCGATCTGGCCTTGGGCGAAGTCCAGACTCAACGCCACCACAGCGTTGTGCCGCTCGGTGCGGCACTGGTAGCCGAGCCCGAAACTCACCTCATACAGGACACCCAGATCGGCGGCCTCAGCCTCGCGCAGCGCCTCCACCAGCGTCGCAGGGCTCTGCATGCCCACGGGAGTTGACTGCGCACCCACGCAGTGGATGGGTATGCCCTCTTCCGTGCACAGCCGCACAATGCGCGTGTGGGCCTGCTCGCCGATGTAGCCGTTGCCGGCGTTGTACAGGTCGGTGACGCTGACCGTCGTGCTGTTGTGCACGCTGACCGTCGACATGTGGAACACCGTGCCGATGGCGGTACTGCCCGAGCCGTTGGTGATGCTGCCTGCCGTGGCCAACTTGAACTCCGACGCGGCACCTAAGGTCTGGCCGGTCTCCGTGGCGGTGTCATACCGCACACCGTCGAGCCAGATGGCGGTCGCCACATCGCTGCCCGACTGCGTGAGGGTGATGGCGACGTGATGCCATTCGCCGTCCGCGAGGGCCGGTACCTCCGGATAGGTGTTGATCTCCGTCAGGCCCGTCCCGGAGACGTCGCTGCCCGTCCATGGTGACATCGACATGTAGCCATAGCCAGCGGCGGAAGTGCCGCCGGTGAACTGGGTGAAGCGGATGTCCAGGGAGCCGATGGTGCCGCTGGAGAAGTTCAGCCAGCAGGCGGCGGTTGCCAGACTCTCCGCCGAGTTGTCAGCACCGGCTGTCTCGATGCACGGCAACCCCATGATCCAGAAGGAGAGGGTCAGCTGTCCGGCGCTGTGGGTCGGGATGGGCAGACTCACCGCCGGCGCATTGCTGTTGTACGGAGGGAAGATCAGATCATCGCCGCAGATCATCTCTACGCTGCCAGATGCGCCGAACGGACCGTCGCCGTTGAACTGCGCGCGCCCAGCCAATACGGAGCCCGCGCTGGCACCGGCCACTGGCGTTGCCACGCTCGTCGAACCATCAGGGTCCTCGAAGGGCCAATAGGCAACGAGACCGCTGCTGAGCGCCGAATGTGCCGAACCCAATGACCGGCGGGCTGCGGACTTGACGACCCGGCCTTGGCCCAGTCGGCGCAGCACACCGGAGCACGAGATCGGCATGGTCACATCCACGCCGGCAATGTCGGACCGGTTGGGCCAGTTGTTGACGAACATCGCCATCCGCGGCACTTGACCCGAGCCCGGGTCGACCGTCGCGAGAATCGGTGTGTTCTTGACCAACAACGGGTAGTACGGGGACGCCGGGTTGCGGCGGGAGAACCGGCCATCCCGGTTGTCCAAGGTCAGATCCCCGGTGCCGGCTTCCACCAGCGAATGCTCATCCCGCCGGCCGGTCGTCGCCCGGATCGCGGACTGGTAGCGCACGAATTCCGTGATGTCCGCCCACGGCCACGACGTCGGCGGCTGGGTCAGGTCAGCGCCCGGCGCGATCCACACTCGGCAACCCAGCAGAGAGGTCGGGTAGGTGACCGGCAGGGCCTGGTTGGCGCCAGCCGGGGCGGGCAGGCTGCGGTGGCCCCTCCGCCACGCCGTGATGTGTGCCGTAGCCGCACCCGCCACCGCTCACTCCAGCCAGGTGATGTAGCACAACATCGTCGGGGTGGTGGCGCTGAAGGTGGTACGCACGCGCAGGAACTTGGACACCGCCACCCACGGCCGGGCATCAGGCATCCACACGTAGTCGTAGGTCAGATCCGTGGAACCGGCCGCCACCGGCACCTTACGCGCGGCGAACACGCGTGCCGCCGTGGTCGTGCCCTCGGCTGAAGCGGTGTAGCCGGTGGCGGACACACCGAGGGTCATCAGCGAAGCCGGGGCGTTCGGGTCGATCGGCTGCACCCCGGCCGCCACATGCGCGGTCACCGTGGCCGCGACATCGGTCTGCAACAGTTCGACTGTGCCGATACCGGCCGCCGGCGCGATGTCGATGGAGTAGCCCCACCCCACGAGCTGGATCATGCGGGTCGCCGGGGTCGCGATTTGGAGCATCGTCTTCACGCCGACGGCCACGGCGACGCTGGCCTGTGCTGCGGTGGTGGGCATAGGCCCGTTCCAGGCGGTGTAGATCGGCATGCGGAGTCAACTCCTTGATGGGCGGAGATCCAGGGATGATCGGCTGATGTGATCTGGGCCCGGGCGCCGTCACGCTGGCGTGCATGGCCATCTTTGGAAAGACAGAGACACTGAGCGATCAAGCCCGAGCCGCCTACGCGCGAGGCGACGCCGTCTTCCAGGTCGCTATCGAGGTGGCGTCGCACTCCGGCGTCGTTGTCGCCATGGTCGGCACCGCATCGACAAGCAGGGACCGAGACGCGAGTGAGACGCTCAACGACATCTGCGCCGAGGGTTGGGATCTGGTCAACGGCACAGTCGTCTTCGTCCCGACGAAACAGGAGTCGCGTGACAAGTTCCTGGCGTCTGGCCAGCAGGTCGCCATCAGTGGACGGACGGTCGGGTACTACCTGTTCCGCCGCCGGTAGCGCCTACCGGCCCGTGCTGCCGAACGCGACCTGAACGTTGCCGGCGCCCTGCACCCGAACATAGCGGCGCAGCATCCGGGCCAGGAACTGGCTCGCGTCGTTGTCTGCCGCGTCGATCCTCAGCACCGTCGTCCCGCCGCCAGGGCTGCGGTCAACCTGTGCCGCCGGGACGACCTGCTCGCCGCGGTGGATGAAGGCCATGCCGGACTCGCGCACCCGCCCGCCGGTGTCCAGCTGCGGGATGTCGGGGGTGTTGAGCGTGAACGAGGGCAGGGTGTAGCCGAGGAACGTGCCACCGCCGATGGTCAGGTGGAAGTCGTTCCACAGCCGGATCAGCCAGTTGATCGCCGACCGGAACGAGGCGACGATGCCGTCCCACAGGCCCACCGCAGCCGAGGCGATCTTGCCGGGCAGGCTCTTGATGAAGTCGAGGATGCCGTTCCAGTGGTCCACGATGTACAGGACCGCCAGACCGAACGGGCCGGTGAGGATGGCCAGCAGCAGCGGCCAGTGGTCCTTGACCCAGTTCCAGCCGGTCTGGATGGCACCCCAGATGGCGCCCCAGACCATGACGAAGAACTCGCCGATCTGCTTGTGATACTTGATCAACACGACGATGATGGCGATGAGCGCCACGACCGCGAGAATGACCAGGCCGATCGGGTTGGCATTCATCGCGACATTGAGCAGCCACTGCGCGGCCGTCCAGATCATGATCGCGGCCCGGGTCGCGAGCGAGATGGTCTTGAACGCGATGAAGCCCTGGATCAGGATCGGCAGGACGTGGTTGAGGAAGTCGGTGTGAGTCGCCGCCCAACGCAGGGCGATGCCGAGGATGCTGAGCGCACCAGCCACTGTCTGTAGCGACGGCGCGGTGCCGACAAGGATCGACCCCAGCGACTTGAGGATCCCCCACAGTTGCGAGCCGAGGTCCCGGGCGACGGCGAAGAACTTCGCCAACCGGGCCTGCTCCTGCGGTGTGGCCATTTTCTGGCGGAACTGGGCCGCCGCGTCGGCCAACTTGCTCAGATAGCCGGGGCCACCCGATCCGGCTCGGAACACCTCGGCGATACCGGCCGACATGTCACGCAGGATGTGCCAGAACTCCCGGCCAGCGTCGATAGCCTTGTTGATCCAGCCGGTGATACGACCTGACTCGGCCGCCTTGGTCGCCCACTCGTCGAAGCGGTTGGCGATGTTCTGGATCCAAGCTCCCATGCGGGGCAGGAAGTCCGAGCCGACGGCAACGAAGGTCAGGAAGCCGCGCAGGAACGGCGCCCACGCGTCGCCGAGACGTTGGGCCATAACGGCGGTGTTGCGGAACACCTGATCCAGTTGGGCGGAGCCCTTCGAACTGGTGAACACGCCGATGATGCCGCGGAAGGCCGTGTTCCAGGCAGCGCCGATCGCCACCAGATAGCCGCGTTGTGCCAGCAGCGCCGAGGACAGCGCTCGCACATCGCCGGCCACGTTGACCAGTGCGGCTTGCTGGACCTGCTGCTGTAGACGCCGCCACGCCGGGGCGAGGGCGTGCAGCGTGTCGACCAAGGCCCGGCCGGCGACCGACAGTTTGGCGTACGCCTGGGCCTGCGCGTTCGCCCCACCACCGCCGCGTTGCGCGTCGAGCAGCGCCTTCTGCGCCTGGGCCAGCTCGTAGGTGGCGTCGGCCTGGCGTTGCAGCGCCGTCTGCACCTCATCGGAGCCTTCGACGCCCTTCGCCTGCCGGGCCTGGTATTCCTGCTCGACGTCCGCCAGCCGGTTGGTGACCTCGACCTGCGACAGCTTCGCCGACTCCAAGGCGAGCTCCGCCCGGCGGCGTTCGTTCGCGTCACCGGACATGCGGGCCTGCCGCAACGCGAGTGCCGCGTCCCGGACACCCTGCGCGGCCTCACGCTGATCCAGGTTCGCCCGGGCCAACTGGACCCGCATGTCTCGCAGCTTGTCGGCCGCCTCCTCGCGGGCGTCGTTGAGCGCCCGCTGCGCATCGGTCGCCGACCGTTGCGCGGTCGCAATACGGTGCTCGGCGTTGGCGATCTGGTCGGCCGTGTTCCCGGCGCCACCAGCGGTCTTCTTCATCGCCGCGGACAGTCCGGAGAACACGAAGAACAGCGAACCCAGCCCGATCGCGGCGCCGACAGCAACGGCCGGGATCGCCGCCAACGCGCCGACCATCGGCACGATCGCCTGGGTGAACGCGACAGCGTGGCCGAGCAGGGCAATGATCGCGAAGCCGATCAAGGCAACCTGCGACACCATCCGCCGGGCCGTGTTGCGGAACACGTTATCGACCTGGAACAACTCCTGGCGGGTGCGGATGTTGTTGCGGTTCGTGTTCGCCGCCGACCGTGCTGTCGACCGGTCCAGCGCCGCAGCGGCGGCGGCAACGCGAGCCATGGCGGGGGTTGCGGTGTCGCGGCCTGAGAGGAAGTTGAATCTCAGGGACGTATCCGACACAACGCCTCCCGAGGTTCAGGTTCGCGGAGCGTTGGCCTTGTCGCGCATCTCCTGCGCCTCATCACGAAGGCGCTGCATCGACCTGCACGCCTCGATGAGTTCGTCTGCGGTCAGGCGGGGAATCTCCCATGGCCGGACGTACAGGTTCGCGGCCAAGTCCTGCCAGTACTCAGCCCTCAGCTCGTCGAGGGTTCGCCGTTCAGGTTCGGGTCGTCTTTTCCCAGCTCCGTCGGCTCCACGATCTCCGGATCGGGCTGGGCGTCGGGCTCATCCGATCCCGCCTGCGCCGACTCGACCTCCCGGTCCAGTTGGGCGAGCACGCCGCGCTTCTCCAGCTCCAGCATCTCGGTGTCGTCCTTGATGCTCTCGCGCATCAGCCGCAACTCCTGCTTGGAGTACTCCAAGGTCAGCTCGCCGGCGCGGAAGTCAGGCACGTCATCGAAGCGGGTCATCGGATGCGTGTCGGTCAACGCCAGCCACAGCGCGACCTTCCGGGCGGTGATCGATCCCTGCTTCGCGTCGACGACGAACTGCTCCCAGGTGCGCCGCTCGCCGCAGGCCTTGGCGTACAGCTTCTCGGCCACCCGGCCCCGGTTGTAGTCGGTGCGTTCGGGCCGGAACTCGTAGAGCGTGTCCGCCTCGGAACCTTCAGGACGGTAACGGAGGAACATGGGGATGGCTCACCTTCTCGTTTTAGCGGATATCCGCCGGGCCATGGCATCCATGGCCTCAGCGGCGGCCCGGTTGACCAAAGGTCGGTATGGGTCGAGCGTCGTGTCGAACCAGCCCGGCCGCCGGCTGATCTGGTTCACCCAGTTGTCGCTACCGAACACGGGATGCCGCCACGGCTTGGCCGAGTTCAGATGCCTGGGTGCGTTGCGGAAGTTGCGGGGCATCCCGGCCTTCTTGACCCGGATCGACACACCGGCGCGGCGGCCCGTCAGCCGAACCTGGATTCCCGTGCCTGCTGCGATCCGTGCCC
>JAEHDK010000086.1 GCA_016880465.1 Micromonosporaceae bacterium | reverse complement strand
TGGCACTTCAAGATCAAGCGGGGGTACCGGGAAGCTGCCGGGCGGCCGCTGGTCCAGTTGCTCGGCGAGGGTGCTCGGCGGCGGCGCCTTCCGGGCCGGCCAGAGGAACATCAGCAGCCCGACCACCAGCACGACACCGAGGATGACGAACCACCGGTTCCGGTTGCCCTGCTCGCCACCCTGGCTGACCTTCAGGCCGGCCAGCAGGAGGATCCACACCAGGTTGACCGGGAGCAGCACCTTCCAGCCCAGCTGCATGAACTGGTCGTACCGGAGCCGGGGCAGCGTACCGCGCAGCCAGACGAAGCCGAACATCAGGATGACGACCTTGCTCAGGAACCAGAGCACCGGCAGCCAGCCGGAGTTCGCGCCGGACCACAAGGTGATCGGCCACGGCGCCCGCCACCCGCCCAGGAACAGCGTGGTCGCGACCGCCGAGACGGTCACCATGTTCACGTACTCGGCGAGCATGAACAGCGCGAACTTGAGCGACGAGTACTCCGTCATGTAACCGGCGACCAGCTCGGTCTCCGCCTCCGGCAGGTCGAACGGCGCCCGGTTCGTCTCGCCCACCGCCGCGATCGCGTAGATGAAGAGGCTGACCGGGATCAGGGTCGCGTACCACCCGGGGGCCGTCAGATGCCAGCCGAACGGCGCGACCTGGGCACCCGAGCCCTGCGCCCGGACGATCTGGGAGGTCGACATCGTGCCGGCCATCATGAACACGGCTACGAATGACAGGCCCATGGCGACCTCGTAGGAGATCATCTGCGCCGCCGAGCGCAACCCGCCCAACAACGGGTACGTCGAGCCGGACGCCCAGCCGCCCAGCACGACGCCGTAGATGCCGAGCGATGAGCAGGCGAACAGGACGAGGACCGCGACCTGCACGTCGGTGACCTGCAACGCGGTCTGGTGCCCGAAGATGCTGACGACCGGTCCGAACGGGATCACCGACAGCGCGGTCACCGCGCAGATCACCGAGATCGTCGGGGCGAAGAAGTACACCACCTTGTCGGCGGACTTCGGGAGGATGTCCTCCTTGAACGCCATCTTCAGCCCGTCGGCGAGGGTCTGCAGCAGGCCGAACGGGCCGGCCTTGTTGGGACCGGGCCGGACCTGCATGCGGGCCACGACGCGCCGCTCGAACCACACGCCGAGCAGCGTCATCAGCACGGCGAAGACGAAGACTACGACGATCTTGATGAGGATCAGCCACCACGGGTCGTGGCCGAACTGGTCCAGCGTCGGGTCCTGGCCGAGGTAAGTCATCTGGATGCTCCACTGCAGACGGAGACCACCGCGCCGGCCGTCACCCCGAGCGTGCGGCGGACGGTCGCACCCGGCGAGTTGGTCGGCAGCCAGACGACCCCGTCCGGCATCTCGGTGAGCCGGGCGGGCAGCGTCACCGCACCGCGCGCGGCGCGGACCGTCACCGGGTCGCCGTCCTCGACGCCGAGGCCCGCGGCGGTGTTCTTGCTCAACCGCACCACGGGGGTACGGGCGGTGCCGGCGAGGTACTCGTCGCCGTCCTGCAAGCTGCCGAGGTCGATGAGGTGGTGCCAGGTGGCCAGCAGCGCCTCGCCGGGCCTGGGTTCGGCCGGCGTACCGGGTGCCACGATGGGCGCCGCCGGCCGGTCCGCCCGGGTGGCGGGCAGCGTACCCAGCTCGCGGCGGATCGAGGGGACGTCCGCCGTACCGAGCCGGATGCCGAGCTCCGCCGCGATCGAGTCGAGGATCCGCGCGTCGGTCATGGCGGCACTGGTGAGGACCGCGTCGAACGCGCGCAGCCGGCCTTCCCAGTCCACGAACGTGCCGGCCTTCTCGACCGCCGGGGCCACCGGGAACACCACGTCCGCCCGCTGCGCGACCGCGCTGCGCCGCAGCTCCAGGCTGACCAGGAACGGCACCGTGTCGAGCGCCCGCTCGGCCAGCGCCGGATCGGCCAGGTCGGCCGGATCGACGCCGGCCACGACCAGGGCGCCCAGCTTGCCGGCCGCCGCCGCGGCGATGATGCCGTCGGTGTCGCGCCCGGTGGCGCTCGGCAGGACCCCGGCCTCCAGGCTCCAGGCACCGGCCAGCTCGGCCCGCGCCGCGGCGTCGGTGACCGGCCGGCCGCCCGGCAACAGGTTCGGCAGGCAGCCCGCGTCCACGGCGCCCCGGTCACCGGCTCGCCGCGGTACCCAGGCCAGCTTGGCGCCCGTCTCCTGGACCAGCTTGGCGGCCGCGGACAGTCCACCTGGGACGGTCGCGAACCGCTCACCGACCAGCAGCACCGCGCCCGCCGTGCCCAGCGCGTCGCGCAGCCCGGGATCGTCGGCCAGCAGCCGGGCCTCGCCGCCCGGCACCGCGGTGTGTAGCACGGCGCCGAGCTTGGCCAGGCCCCAGGAGGCGAACGGCGCGATGGCGTGGACCACCTGCCGCCCCTTACGGCCGGCCTTACGCAGCCGGAGGAAGAGGATCGGGCACTCTTCCTCGGGCTCCAGGCCGACGATGACGACGGCCGGCGCCTTCTCCACATCGGTGTAGGTCACGTCGGTCGCACCAACCACAGTGGACGCCAGGAAGTCGGCCTCCTCGGTGCTCGACCGGCCGGCGGGGCCGATCGGTCGCGCCCGGAAGTCGATGTCGTTGCTCTGCAGCGCGATGCGGGCGAACTTCGCGTACGCGTACGCGTCCTCGACGGTGAGCCGGCCGCCGGTGAGCACGCCGACCCCGTACGCCCCGTCCCGGGCCTTGCGCAGGCCGGCCGCGGCGACCGACAGCGCCTCGGACCAGGAGGCCTCGCGCAGTCCGCCGCTGCGGGCATCGCGGACCATCGGGTTGGTGATCCGGTCGGCCGCGGTGGCGTACTGGAACGCCCACCGGCCCTTGTCGCAGTTCCACTCCTCGTTCACGGCCGGGTCGTCGCCGGCGAGCCGGCGCATCACCTTGTTGCGCCGGTGGTCGGTGCGCTGGGCGCAGCCGGCCGCGCAGTGCTCGCAGGCGCTCGGCGTCGAGACCAGGTCGAACGGGCGGGCCCGGAACCGGTACTGGGCGCCGGTCAGCGCACCCACCGGGCAGATCTGCACGGTGTTACCGGAGAAGTACGACTGGAACGGCTCGCTCGGGAAGATGTTGATCTGCTCGGCGGACGAGCGCTCCATCAGGTCGATGAACCGGTCGCCGGCGATCTCGTCGGAGAACCGGGTGCACCGCTGGCAGAGCACGCACCGCTCGCGGTCGAGCAGCACCTGCGACGAGAGGTTGATCGGCTTCTCGTACGTCCGCTTGATGTCGTAGAAGCGGGTGTCCTCGCGGCCCGTCGACATCGCCTGGTTCTGCAGCGGGCACTCGCCGCCCTTGTCGCACATCGGGCAGTCGAGCGGGTGGTTGATCAGGAGGAACTCCATCATCGCCGCCTGCGCGCTCTTGGCGACCGCCGAGCTGAGCTGCGTCCTGACGACCATCCCGTCGGCCACCGGTGCCGTACACGAGGCGACCGGCTTACGCTGCCCCTCCACCTCGACCAGGCACTGCCGGCAGGCCCCGGCCGGCGCCAGCAGTGGGTGGTCGCAGAACCGGGGGATCGCGATGCCGAGCTGCTCCGCGACCCGGATGATCAGGGCACCCTTGGGCGCGGTGACAGTCATACCGTCGATGGTGAGCGTGACGGTGTCCTGGTGCTTTTCGACTGCTTGGCTCATGGTCAGTGCACACCTGCCAGGTCGGCGGCCGAGTACGGCGTCAGCAACGGCGGCTTACGACCCTCGATGTAGTCGAGATAGTCCTGCTTGAAGTACTTGAGCGAGGACAGGACCGGGCTCGCGGCGCCGTCGCCGAATGCGCAGAACGAGCGGCCCAACAGCTGGTCGCCGGTGTCCAGCAGGGTGCCGAGATCCTCGTGCGTACCGTGCCCGGCCAGGATCCGGCGGAGCACCTGCTTCATCCAGAAGTTGCCTTCCCGGCACGGCGTGCACTTGCCGCACGACTCGTGGTGGTAGAACTCGATCCACCGGTAGGTCGCGTAGACCGGGCAGTCCTGGTCGCTGAACACCTGCACGGCGGTCGTACCGAGCATCGTGCCGACCGCCAGCATTCCCTCGAAGTCCAGCGGCGCGTCGAGGTGCTCGTCGGTGAGCAGCGGCGTCGACGACCCGCCCGGCGTCCAGAAGCGCAGCCGGTGCCCGTCCTGCATCCCGCCCGCGAGCTCGATGAGCTCCCGCAGCGTGATGCCGAGCGAGCACTCGTACTGCCCCGGGTTGTTCACCCGGCCGGAGACGGAGTAGATCTTCGGGCCGGCGGACTTCTCCGTACCCATCGACCGGAACCAGGCCGACCCACCGAGCACGATGTACGGCACGCTCGCGATCGTCTCGACGTTGTTGATGACCGTGGGGGACGAGTACAGCCCGTTCGTGGCCGGGAACGGCGGGCGCAGCCGCGGCTGGCCCCGGTACCCCTCCAGCGAGTCGAGCAGGGCGGTCTCCTCGCCACAGATGTACGCGCCCGCTCCACTGTGGACGATGAGCTCGAGGTCGAAGCCGGAGTCGAGGATGTTGCGCCCGAG
Organism: Micromonosporaceae bacterium; assembly: GCA_016880465.1. GTDB lineage: Bacteria > Actinomycetota > Actinomycetes > Mycobacteriales > Micromonosporaceae > EFPC-2. The sequence goes on along the minus strand of JAEHDK010000086.1, from coordinate 18,599 downwards.
GTACCCCGCCTCGTACGCCTCCTGCACCGCGTGCCGCAGCCGGCGCGCCGCGTGCACCGCCTCGCCGCGCACGTAGATGTACGCCTGGTGGGACCGGATCGCGTACGCGGCGATGACCATCCCCTCGACCAGCGAGTGCGGGTCGGCCATCATCAGCGGCAGGTCCTTGCAGGTGCCCGGCTCGCCCTCGTCCGCGTTGACCACGAGGTAGTGCGCCTTGCCGTCGTTCTGCGGGATGAAGCCCCACTTCATGCCGGTCGGGAACCCGGCGCCACCCCGGCCGCGCAGGCCGGAGTCCTTGACCAGCTGGATCAGCTCGTCCGGGTGGGCGCGCAGTGCCTTGCGCAGCGCCGCATAGCCGTCCAGGCGCTCGTACACCTGAAGGCGCCAGGCGTCCGGGGACAGCCAGCGCTTGGTGAGCACCGGAGTCAGCTTGGCCAGGGCCGCGCGGGACGGCTCGGTCGTCATCGGTGTGTTTCCTTTCCGTCGCCACCGGACGCGGTGATCGGGGTGTCCGGGTCGAAGCCCGGTACCGCGATCCCGTAGCGCTCGGCCAACCGGTTGCCGGCCAGTGTCGGCTCACCGGCCGGGCCGTCGCCGACGGCCCCCTCCCGCTCGTCGGCGAACCCGGCGAGCTGGATCGACATCTCCTTGAGCGGGCACAACCGCGCGCCGCGGCTCGGCTGCGGCCGCTCGCCGGCCCGCAACCGCCGGACCAGGTCCAGCGCCTCGTCGGCCTGTACGCGATCGAAGAACTCGTAGTTGACGGTCAGCACCGGCGCGTAGTCGCAGGCGGCCAGGCACTCCGCGTGCTCCAGCGTGAAGGTGCCGTCCGCGGTCGTCTCGTCGTGCCCGACACCGAGGTGGTCGCGCAGCGCGTCGAACGTCTTGTCGCCGCCGAGCACCCCGCACATCGTGTTGGTGCACACGCTGACCAGCCAGTCACCGGCGGGCTTGCGCTTGAACATCGTGTAGAAGGTGGCCACCGCGTTCACCTCGGCCCGGGTGAGCCCGAGCTGCTCGGCGCAGAAGGCGATGCCGTCGGCCGAGACGTACCCCTGTTCGGACTGTACGAGGTGCAGCAGCGGCAGCAGGGCCGACCGTTGTCTGCCGGTCGGGTAGCGCGCCACGATCTCCCGCGCCCGCTTGCGCGTATCGTCAGTGAACCGCACCTGGTGCCCCCCGCTCGCCGGGCCCGCTCCGTTGTCCCGTACTCCCATGTCAGCGATCACACCCACCCATGACCGGGTCGAGCGAGGCACCACCGGCGATCACGTCGGCGAGCAGGCCGCCCTCGGCGATCGCCGGAATGGCCTGCAGGTTGACGAAGCTGGGATCACGGTAGTGCACCCGGTACGGGCGCGTGCCGCCATCGCTCACGACGTGTACGCCGAGCTCGCCGCGGGGCGACTCGATGCCGACGTACACCTGGCCGGGTGGGACCCGGAAGCCCTCGGTGACGAGCTTGAAGTGGTGGATCAGCGCCTCCATCGACTGGCCCATGATCTTCGCCACGTGCTCCAGCGAGTTGCCCACGCCGTCCACGCCGACGGCGAGCTGGGCCGGCCAGGCGATCTTCCGGTCGCCCACCATGACCGGTCCGGGCTTGAGCCGGTCCAGGCACTGCTCGATGATCTTCAATGACTCGCGCATCTCGTCCAGCCGGACGTGGTAGCGACCCCAGACGTCGCCGCTCTCCCGTACCGGGACGTCGAACTCGTACGTCTCGTAGCCGCAGTACGGCATCTGCTTGCGCAGGTCCCAGCCGAGTCCGGCGGACCGCAGTACCGGGCCGGTGACTCCCAGGGCGAGGCAGCCGGTCACGTCCAGGACCGCGACCCCCTTGGTGCGCTCGTGCCAGATCGGCTGACCGGACAGCAGGTTCTCGTACTCCTTGAGCCGCTTGGGCATGAACTCCAGGAACTTTCGGATCCGGCGGACCGCCTCGTCCGGCAGGTCCTGCGCCAGTCCGCCCGGCCGGATGTACGCGTGGTTCATCCGCAGCCCGCTGGCGAGCTCGAAGATGTCGAGGATGTACTCGCGTTCCCGGAAGCCGTACAGCATCATCGACAGCGCACCGAGCTCCAGGCCCGTCGTAGCCAACCAGACCAGGTGCGAGGCGATCCGGTTCAGCTCCATCATGAGGACCCGGATGACGGTGGCCCGTTGCGGGATCTGGCCCTCGATGCGGAGCAGCCGCTCGACGCCGAAGCAGTACGCCGCCTCGTTGAACATCGGCGACAGGTAGTCCATCCGGGTCACGAACGTCGTGCCCTGGGTCCAGTTGCGGTACTCCAGGTTCTTCTCGATGCCGGTGTGCAGGTACCCGACGACGAGCCGGACCTCCTTGACCGTCTCGCCCTCCAGCTCCAGCACCAGACGCAGTACGCCATGCGTGGAGGGGTGTTGCGGGCCGAGGTTGACGATGATCCGTTCCTCGCTGATGGCGTCCTGGCTGAGGACCTCGTACCAGTCCCCACCGGTCACGGTGAAGACCTTGCCCTCCGTCGTCTCGCGGGCGCCCGCGTAGCCGGTGTCGGTCACTGATAGCTCCTGCGCTGATCGGGCGGCGGAATCTCGGCGCCGCCCTTGTACTCCACGGGTACGCCGCCCAGCGGGTAGTCCTTGCGCTGCGGGTACCCCTCCCAGTCGTCCGGCATGAGGATCCGGGTCAGGTTGGGATGGCCGTCGAAGACGACGCCGAACATGTCGTACGCCTCGCGCTCCTGCCAGTCGGCGGTCGGGTAGACCGCGGTCACGGTCGGCACGTGCGGGTCCTGGGCAGTGACCGCCGTCTCCAACCGGATGCGCCGGCGGTACGTCATCGAGGTCAGCTGGTACACCACGTGCAGCCGGCGCCCTTGCGGTTCACCCAGGTAGTCCACTGCGGACACCGACGAGCACAGCTCGAACCGCAGCGCGGGATCGTCGCGCATGGTCTGGCAGACCTCGACGATCCGGTCCGGTCTGATGTGGAGGGTCAGCTCGGCACAGTCCACGACGACCCGTTCGATCGCCTCCGCGCTGCCCGGGTACGCCGCCGCCAGCGCATCGACCACCTCGTCGAAGTACCCGCCGTACGGCCGGGCCGCATCGGCTAGCGCCGGGCCGCGCCGGCCGAGCCCGCCGAACCCGGACGTGTCGCCGGTACCCGCGACGCCGAACATGCCGCGGCCGGCCGGGCTGGTGGGCGGAAACTCGGCGGGGGCCACGATGCTCGCGCCGGCCGGCGTCTGGGGAATCGGTACGGCCGGGGTCGGCTCCGGCCCGGTGGCGCCCGCGCCCGTGCTGCCGCCGCCGGTGCCCGTGCCGCTCGGGTTCTCAGTACTCACCGAGCCGCCTTTCGGTCCCGGTCCAGGGGCTCGTTCCGCCCGCTCACCGTGCCCCTTCCCGCAGGTGGTCGCCCCGCTGCATCCAGTGCTCGATGCGCAGCTGCTCCTCCCGGCCCTCCGCGACGGCCCTGGCCCACTCGGCGCGCCTGGCCTTGTCGGCGCGCCAGCTCGATGGCATCGCACCCGGTGCGACCAGCGGCTTGCCGTGCTTGGCCTCGCGCTCCGCCTGCATCTTGCGGCCCTTGGCGCCCAGCGGCTCCGCCATGATCTTCTCGCGGAGGCGCAGGATCGAGTCGATCAGCATCTCCGGCCGGGGCGGGCAGCCGGGCAGGTACATGTCGACCGGTACGACGTGGTCGACGCCCTGCACGATCGCGTAGTTGTTGAACATGCCGCCGCTGCTGGCGCACACGCCCATGCTGAGCACCCACTTGGGATCGGCCATCTGGTCGTAGATCTGGCGCAGCACCGGAGCCATCTTCTGGCTCACCCGGCCGGCCACGATCATCAGGTCGGCCTGCCGGGGCGAGGCCCGGAAGACCTCCATGCCCCACCGGCCCAGGTCGTACCGCGAGGCACCGGTCGCCATCATCTCGATGGCGCAGCACGCGAGGCCGAACGTGGCCGGCCACACGCTGGTCTTGCGCGACCAGTTGACGAGCTTCTCGACGGTGGTGAGCAGGATCCCGCTCGGCACCTTCTCTTCGATTCCCATGGCGCTACATCCTCAATCCCAGTCCAGCCCTCCGCGCCGCCACACATAGGCGTACGCGACAAAGACTGCGGCGATAAAGAGCACCATCTCCACGAACCCGAACAGGCCCAGCATGCCGTACGAGACGGCCCACGGGTACAGGAAGATGATCTCGATATCGAAGATGATGAACAGCATGGCGGTCAGGTAGAACTTCACCGGGAACCGGCCTCCGCCAACGGGCTGCGGGGTCGGTTCGATGCCGCACTCGTACGCCTCGAGCTTGGCCCGGTTGTAGCGCCTCGGGCCGGCCAGCCGCGCGGCGGCCACCGAGAACAGTGCGAACGCCGCGGCAATGGCGAAGAGCCCGACGATAGGTACGTACGGCGAGAGCGGCATGACGTTACGTGCTCCGTCCTTTCCGGCCGGTCTGTTCCCGTTCCGCGGCTCTGTTCGCGCCCACGCCGGCCGGCGCGATCCGTGGCCGATTCACCCTATTGGTCGACGCGCTCATGTCAGACCGCGGGGGCCACTCTGGTCATCGCATTGATGATCCGGTCCATCGCGTCCCCGCCACGCGGGTCGGTGAGGTTGGCCAGCAGCTTGAAGACGAACCGCATCAGCGTCGGATGCGGGATGCCGTGCCTGGTCGCCAGCTTCATGACCCGGGGGTTGCCGATCAGCTTCACGAACACGCCGCCGAGCCGGTAGTACCCGCCGTAGCGGTCCTTGAGCTCCGCCGGGTACCGGTGCAGCGCCCGCTCGCGGCTGTCCGCCGTCGGCCGCGCCAGCGCGTCCACCACGACCTCCGCGGCGAGCTCGGCCGACTCCATCGCGTATGCGATCCCTTCGCCGTTGAAGGGGTTGACCATGCCGCCCGAGTCGCCGACGAGCAGTACGCCGCGGCTGTAGTGCGGCACCCGCGAGAAGCCCATCGGCAGCGCGGCGCCCAGGATCGGCCCGTCCGCGTTGGCCGGGTCGTTCATGCCCCACTCGGCCGGCGTCGAGTCCAGCCACTCGAGCAACATCTCGCGGAAGTTCGTCTTGCCGAACGCCACGCTGGAGTTGAGTACGCCGAGCCCGACGTTGACCCGGCCATCGCCCAGCCCGAAGATCCAGCCGTACCCGGGCAGCAGCTTGTCGCCGTGCTCGCGGCTGCGCAGCTCCAGCCACGACTCGAGGTACTCGTCGTCGTGCCGGGCGGGGCTGCGGTAGTACCGCCGTACGGCGACACCGATCGGCCGGCCCTCGCGCTTGTTGAGGCCGAGCGCGATCGGGAACCGACCGGACACGCCGTCGGCCGCCAGGACGAGCGGCGCGCGGAACGTCCGCGGCTCACCGCCGACGGTCGCCGTGACGCCCACCACGCGCCCGGTCGCGTCGTCGAGCAACGGGCCGGTGACCGGATGGTTCGTACGCAGCTCGGCGCCGACCTCGACCGCCCGCTTGGCGAGCAGCTGGTCGAAGTCCAGCCGGGTACGGGTCAGCCCGTAGTCCGGGAAACTGGCTAGGTCCGGCCAGTCGAGCTCCATCCGGATGCCGCCGCCGACGATGCGCAGCCCCCGGTTGCGCAGCCAACCGGCCTCTTCGGTGGTGTCGATGCCCATCTTGACGAGCTGCTGCACGGCGCGTGGGGTCAACCCGTCGCCGCACACCTTCTCGCGCGGAAACTCCGTCTTCTCCAGGACGAGGACGCGCGCGCCATGCCTGGCGAGGTGGAACGCCGCCGCGGAGCCGCCCGGCCCGGCACCCACCACGATCACGTCCGCGTCCCGCGTCTGCGTCATGGGTCACCTCCCGCGTCAAAGACTGCCCGCCCGCTAGCCTGACCGCTCGTGAAAGTCTTCACAAGCGCCCGGCGTGCAGTCTAGAACCGGAGTGGTGTTCGCTGCCTAATTAGGCGACCCTAAGTCGCACTCGAGTGCCTGTCGCGCCCAGGCTTCGAGGTCGACGACGCGTTCGGGCGGCTCGCCGTACCCGCCGCCGAGCGGTTTCGCGCGACGCTTGGCGGCCCGCGCCGCGGGTCGCCTGAGCCAGGGGTACGTCATCGAGGTGATCGCGATTCGAGCGGTCATTGTCTGGTTGGACTGCACAATCGCCGCCCCGATCGCGATCATCGGGGCTACCGGTTCGTCATCGAGGTGCCTTGTCCGCCGAGTCGTCCACAGGGCTCACCGGACGCCGGCCGATCGACCACGCTTGGCCGCCGTGGACGGCCTCTTCACTCGCGCGCAAGCGCGTGCCGCGGGCTTCTCGGCGTACCAGGTACGGCGCCGGGTGAGCGCGGGCGAGTGGGTTCCCGTCCTGGGTCCGGTGCTGGTCGAGCGCGGTCGACCGATCACGGTCCGGCTGCGGGACCGCGCCGCCGCGCTCGCCGTACCGGGCTCGGTGCTCGCCGGCCCGTCGGCCGCCCGTGGACATGGCATCGAGGTACCCGATGACCGGCAGTACCTATGGGTCGGGCGCCGGCGACCGGTACCGCTGCCGGGGGTCCGGTACCTCCGGGACACACTTAGCCGCGCTGATGTCCTCGTGCTGGGCGGCGTACGGCTGACGACCCCGGCGCGGACGGTGGTGGACTGCCTCCGGTTCCTCGGCGACGAGCCGGCCCTGCGGCTGCTGGATCGGGCCCTGCAGGAGGGCTGGCTCACCCCGGCCGAGTTCGGCCGGCGGGCCATCGGCTACGCCGGCCGGCGCGGCGGGTGGGCCGCCAACCAACCATTGCCGACCGGCGCGGGGTGATCGGCGTGGGCGACGTCGTGTTCGAGGCACACCGCGTGGTGATCGAGATCGACGGGCGGGCGTACCACGTCACAGCGGACCGTTTCGAGCGCGACCGCGAGCGGCAGAACCGGCTGGTCGCCGCCGGCTGGACGGTCCTCCGGTTCACCTGGCGGGATCTGACCGAGCGGCCGAGGTACGTCATCGACACCGTCCGGGCGATCCTGGCCACCCGGACCCCGATCCCGCACGAGTGGTGATGATCCCGCCTAGTCGGCCCGCGTCGCCCGGTGCAGCGCGACGATGCCGCCGGTCAGGTTCCGCCAGCTCACCCCGGTCCAGCCGCTCCCGCCCAGCCGGACGGCCAGCTGCGCCTGGTCCGGCCAGGCCCGGATCGACTCCGCGAGGTACGCGTACGCCTCCGGGTTGCTCGCCACCCGGCGGGCGACGGCAGGCAGCGCCCGCATCAGGTACTTGAGGTACGCCGCCCGGAACGGACCGAAGGTCGGGTGGCTGAACTCGCACACGACGAGCCGCCCACCCGGCCGGGTCACCCGGGCCAGCTCGCGCAGCGCCCCCGGTACGTCCACGATGTTGCGCAGGCCGAAGGAGATCGTGACGGCGTCGAACGTACGGTCGGCGAACGGCAGTGCCAGCGCGTCGCCGGCCAGCAGGACGGTGTCGGGTCGCGCCCGCCGACCGGCCCGGAGCATGCCGAGTGAGATGTCGGCGCCGACCGCGTACGCACCCGACCGGGCCAGCTCGGCGGTGGACACGCCGGTACCCGCGGCGAGGTCCAGCACCCGGTCGCCGGGCCCGAGCGCGAGCGCCGCCCGGGTGGCCCGCCGCCACGCCCGATCCCGGCCGAACGAGAGCACGGTGTTGGTGAGGTCGTACCGCCGGGCGACGCCGTCGAACATCTCGGCGACCTCGCGCGGCTGCTTGTCCAGCTGCGCCCGGGCCACTAGCGCGCGTCCATCAGCGGGCGCCCATCAGCGCGCCGCCTCCAGGGGCAGTTGCCGTCCGGCACCGCCAGCCGGCAGGGCGATCGACGAGAAGTGCGACACGACCCGCTCGTCGGACGGGTCGTCCGCCGGCGTCCGGTGCACCCGCAGGTGGCGGTAGAGCGTGTCCCGCTGGGCCGGGATGCGGCCGGCCGACCGGATCAGCCACACGAGCCCGAGCAGGTTGGACCGGTGCCGGGCACCCGCCGAGGAGATGACGTTCTCCTCCAGCATGATCGAGCCGAGGTCGTCGACCCCCGTGTGCAGCGAGAGCTGGCCCACGTCCTTGCCGGTGGTGAGCCACGACGACTGCAGGTGGGCGATGTTGTCGAAGAACAACCGGGCAACCGCGACCAACCGGAGGTACTCGATGGAGGTGGCCTGCGTACGCCCGCGCAGGTGGTTGTTCTCGGGTTGGTAGGTCCACGGGATGAACGAGCGGAACCCGCCGGTCCGGTCCTGTACCTCGCGGATCATGCGCAGATGCTCGATGCGCTCGGCGTTGGTCTCGCCGGTGCCCATCATCATCGTGGCGGTGGACTCGATGCCGAGCCGGTGCGCCTGCTCCATGACGGACAGCCACTCCTCGCCGGACTCCTTGAGCGGCGCGATCGCGGTACGCGGCCGGGCGGGCAGCAGCTCCGCGCCCGCACCGGCGATCGAGTCCAGGCCCGCGGCCTTGATCCGGGTCAGTGCCTCCGCCACCGGTACGCCGGACACCCGGGCCATGTGCAGGATCTCGCTCGGCCCGATCGAGTGGATGACGAGCTCGGGGTACGCCGCCTTGACAGCCGAGAACAGCGACTCGTAGTACGCCACGCCGTACTCCGGGTGGTGGCCGCCCTGCAGCATCACCTGGGTCGCGCCGAGCTCGACCGCCTCCCCGCACCGGCGCAGGATCTCGTCGAGCGGGTGCGACCAGCCCTCGCCGTGCTTCGGTGCCCGGTAGAACGCGCAGAACTTGCACGCCGTCACGCACACGTTGGTGTAGTTGATGTTCCGGTCGATCAGGTACGTCACGATGCCGTCCGGGTAGCGCCGGCGCCGGACCGCGTCGGCCGCCTCGCCCAGCGCGTGCAACGGCGCCTCGGTGTAGATGACCAGCGCCTCGTCCGGGGTGATCCGCCCACCGTCCGCGCCCCGCTGCAGGATGTCGTCGACCGTCACACCCGCGAGCCTACGCGGAGCCGCCCGATAGGGTCGTTGGCCATGAGTGAGATGAGCTTCCGCCGGCTCGGCGAGTCCGGCCTTTCGGTCTCGGTGATCGGTCTCGGCTGCAACAACTTCGGTGGTCGGATCGACCAGCAGCAGTCGGCCGCCGTGGTCAACGCCGCCATCGATGCCGGCATCACCCTGTTCGACACGGCGGACTCGTACGGCGGCGCCGGGCGTTCGGAGGAGATCCTGGGCGCCGTCCTGCGGTCCACCGGCCGGCGGGACGGCGTACTGGTGGCGACCAAGTTCGGCACGGACCTGTCCGGCGCGAACGGTCCCGACTTCGGGGCGCGCGGCGGGCGGCGGTACATCGTCCGGGCGGCGGAGGCCTCGCTGCGCCGGCTCGGTACGGACTGGATCGACCTGTACCAGATGCATGTGCCGGATCCGGCCACGCCGATCGACGAGACGCTGGCCGCGCTGGACGACCTCGTACGCGCCGGCAAGGTCCGGTACGTCGGCCACTCCAACTTCTCCGGCTGGCAGACCGCCGACGCGGCCTGGGTGGCCCGGACCGCGCACCGCGCGCCGTTCGTCAGCGCGCAGAACGAGTACAGCCTGCTCAACCGCGCGATCGAGAGCGACCTGATCCCGGCCTGCCAGCGGTTCGGGGTCGGGGTGCTGCCCTACTTCCCGCTGGCGAGCGGCCTGCTGACCGGCAAGTACCGGCGCGGCGAGCCCGCGCCCGAGGGGAGCCGGCTGGCCCGCGACACGCACCGCCGCTGGCTGGAGCGGGCGCGCTGGGACACGATCGACGCGCTCGACAAGTTCGCCGCCGAGCGCGGCCGGGCCCTGGTCGACATCGCGATCGGCTGGCTGCTGGCGCAACCGACGGTGGCCAGCGTGATCGCCGGCGCGACCACGCCCGAGCAGGTACGGGCCAACGTGGCCGCCGGCGGCTGCCAACCGTCCACCGAGGACCTGGCGACCCTGGACACGATCACCCGTCGCTGACCGCTGCGCGGACCGTTACCCGGTCAGCCGAGCGGGACCGTAGCCAGGAGCGGCTCGTGCGGCGCGACGGACCCGCCCGCGGGCTCCAGCGTCACGGCGAGCGAGCCGCCGCTCACGCCTTCCAGCAGCCGTACGCCGTTGCCCATGCCGGCCCCGAGGGTACCGGCGTCGGTCGGCGTGTTGTCGCGGATGAACCACAGCTGGTACGCGTGCTCGGCATCGGGCGCGAGCAGGCCGTCCAGCATGACGACCCGGGCAGCACGCGACTGCGACGTCCAGACGGCCACCTCACCGCCGCCCTTCGCGGGCGCCCGCTGGACGACCGCGTCCGGCGCGGCGAGCACGGCCTGCACCTGTCCCGCCTGGCGTACCCGGTCCTCCTGGATGACGTAGGTGACCCCGGAGGCGGCGATCGCGAGGACCGCGGCGGCGACCGCACCGGCCGCCCAGCGACGCCAGCCGGTCCCGGCGCGCGCCCGGCCGGTGTCCGCACTGGCCGGTCCGACCTGGCGGGTACGGGTTATCTCGGCGAGCACTCTCCCCCGCAGTTGCGGCGGCGGGGCGGCGGCCGTGGCATCGGCCAGCCGGGCGGCGGTCTCGCATAGCTCGGTCACCTCGATCGCGCAGGCCTCGCACTGGGCGAGGTGCCGCCGGAACGCGGCCCGCTCGACGTCGTCGAGCGCGTCGAGGGCGTACGCCCCGGCCAGCGCGTGGATGTCGACGCCGGTCATCCCACGCTCACCCCCAGACAGTCACGCATCCGGATCAGCCCGTCGCGCATCCGGGTCTTGACCGTGGGCAGGGCCGCGCCGACCAGTTCGGCGACCTCCCGGTAGGTGTAGCCGCCGTAGTACGCCAACGTGATGGCCTCGCGCTGCAGCTCGGTGAGCGCCTTGAGGCAGCGCCGGACCTGCTGCTGCTCCAGCCGGGTGGTGGCCTGGTCGACGACGTCGTCGTACGGTGTCTCGGCCGAGCTCGCCGCCACCCGGCGCACCCGGTCGGCCCCGGCCTGTTCGGCGCGGACCCGGTCGACGGCCCGCCGGTGGGCGATCGTGAAGACCCATGAGGCCGCGGAGCCCCGGGCCGGATCGAACCGGGCCGCCGTACGCCAGACCTCGACCAGCACCTCCTGGGCGACCTCCTCGGCCTGGGCCGGGTCGCGCAGCACGCGCCGGACCAGCCCGTAGACCCGCGGCGCCAGGAGGTCGTAGAGCCCCGCGAAGGCCCGCTCGTCGCCCCGCGCCACGGCGCGCAGCAGCGCGTCGGCGTCCGGCGCATCCGCCGCGGCCGTGGTCGGTACCGCGCGCAACGGCGGACCTCCCGTCCCGCGCTCGGCGCCGGCGTCACCGTCGCGGCTCATGGCGCCGACTCCGTCGCTGCATGCTGCTCGCTCACGGCCCACCATGCCTTACCGTCGACACTTGCGAACACGGGTGCTTCGGCGCGCCGCCCCGATCGGATGGCTTAGCCGTCGTAGTCGACGACCACCCGGTCCGTCACCGGGCTGGACTGGCAGGTCAGCACGTACCCGGCGGCCAGCTCATCCGGTTCGAGGGCCCAGTTGCCGGCCATGGTCACCTCCCCCTCGACGATCCGCGCCCGGCAGGTCGAACAGACCCCACCCTTGCACGCGTACGGTAGCTCGCTGCGGACCCGCAGGGCGGCATCGAGCACCCGCTCGCCGCGGCCCATCGTAACGGTGGAGGCCCGGCCGTCCAGCAGGATGGTCACCTCGGACGTCCCCGCGGCGGCCGGGGCCGGCGCCGGTGCCACCTCCTGCGGCGTCTCGGACACGTGGAACAGCTCGGTACGCACCGCCCGGTCCGGCACGCCCCGCTCGGCCAGCACGCCGCGGGCGTCCACGATGAGCCCGTACGGCCCGCAGAGGAACCATTCGTCCACAGTGGACTCATCGACGAGCACGCCGAGCAGCCGCCCGAGCCGCTCCGCGTCCAGCCGGCCGGAGAGCAGCTCGGCGTCCTGCGGCTCGCGGGACAGGACGTGCACCACGTGCAGCCGCGCCGGGTACCGGTTCTTCAGGTCGGCCAGCTCCTCGGCGAACATGACCGACCGGGCGAAGCGGTTGCCGTACAGCACGGTGAACCTGCTCGCCGGCTCGGTCGCGAGCGCGGTCGCCACGAGCGAGAGGACCGGCGTGATGCCGGAGCCGGCCGCGATCGCGGCGTAGTGCCGGGTGCGGCCCGCGTGGAACGCCGACGTGAAGTGCCCGAGCGGCGGCATCACGTCGACGGGGTCGCCGACCCGGAGCGCCCGCGCGGCCCAGGCCGAGAACGCGCCACCCGGGATCTCCTTGACGCCGATGCGCAGCAGTCCCCGGTCCGCGAGCTCGGCCGGGGTGGAGCAGATCGAGTACGACCGCCGGACGTCCTCGCCCGTCGACGGCTCGATCCGCCGGACGGTCAGGTGCTGGCCGGCGCGGAACGCGTAGGCCTCGCGCAGGTCCTCGGGCACGGCGAAGGTGAGCGCGATCGCGTCGTCGGTGAGCCGGTCGACGGCCGCGACCGGCAGGGCGTGGAACACCGGCCGCCGGCGTACCGGCTGGCTGAGCACCACGCTCGTCGCGGCCTCACTCATAGCGGCTTGACCTGCTCGAAGGGCTCGGTGCAGGCGCGACAGCGGCACAGCGCCTTGCACGCGGTCGAGCCGAAGCGCGACAGCTGCTCGGTGTCCGGCGAGCCGCAGCGCGGGCACCGCGCGGCCAGCTGGACAAGTACCGGAGCCGCCGCGGTCGGCGGTGCGATGCCGGCGGCGGCCAGTTTGGCCCGGCCCGACTCGCTGATCAGGTCGGTCGACCAGGCCGGCCGCAGGCTGGTCTCGACGACCACGTCCGGGTGGCCGGCGGCCCGTACCGCCCGCCGGATCTCCGCGCGGATCGCGTCAAGTGCCGGGCAGCCGGAGTACGTCGGCGTGATCGTCACGGTCACCCGGCCGGTGTCCGCGTCGACCCGGACGTCGCGCAGGATGCCCAGCTCCTCGATCGTGAGCACCCGGATCTCCGGATCCACGACCGCGGCGGCGGCTTGGCGTGGGCCGGCTTGGCGTGGGCCGGCTTGGCGTGGGCCGGCTTGGCGTGGGCCGGCATGGCGTGGCTCGGTCACCAGCGGGCTCCCGGGTGCGCGCGGTGCAGGACCTGCATCTCGGCGAGCAGGTAGCTCAGGTGCTCGGTGTGCCGCCCGGCGCGCCCGCCGGTCGGCGCCCAGCCGTCTTCCGGCCGGGTGAGCGTCGCCGCCGCCAGCACCGGCTCCACGGTGGACAGCCAGGTCGGTCGCAGGTCGTTCTCCTCGAACAGCTCATGGGTGTACGGCCAGAGCTCGTCCACGGCCGACTGCATGCGACGGTGCGACTCGTCGGTGCCGTCACCCAACCGCACCGTCCACAGTGAACCGTGGTCGACGTGGTACGCCGACTCCTTGCGCACCTTGGCCGCGATCGCGGCGAGCCGGTCGTCGGCCGAGTCCACCAGCGCGTCGTACCGGGCCAGCTGGTACACGGACAGGAACAGCAGCTTCCCGATGGTGACCGCGAAGTCCCCGTTCGGTAGCTCGACGAGCAGGCAGTTGCGGAACTCCCGGTCGTCGCGCAGGAACGCCAGATCGTCCTCGGTACCGGTGCCCGCCCGCTCGCCGGCGTACGACAGCAGCAGCCGGGCGGCGCCGAGCTGGTCCAGCGCGATGTTCGCGAGCGCGACGTCCTCCTCCATCTCGGGCCCGCGCGCACACCACTCGGCCAGCCGTTGCGCCGCGATCAACGCGTCGTCGCCGAGCCGCAGCAGCTCATCGACGGTGGTCATAGATGCGCCACACCCTCCGGCACGACATAGAAGGTGGGATGCCGGTACACCTTGTCGGCGGCCGGTTCGAAGAACGCATCCTTCTCGTCCGGGCTCGACGCGGTGATCGCGGCGGCCGGCACGACCCAGATCGACACGCCCTCCTGCCGGCGGGTGTAGACGTCGCGGGCGTTGCGCAGCGCCACCACGGCATCGGGCGCGTGCAGGCTGCCGGCGTGCGTGTGGGAAAGGCCGCGCCGCGCCCGTACGAACACCTCCCACAGCGGCCACTGCGCGCGCCCGGTTGCCGCTGGCGTCTGCTCAGCCGGGGTTGGTTGGCTCGTCATGCGGCAGCCACCTGCTCCGTTGCCCGCTTGCCGGCCCGCCTTGCCGCCTGCTTTGCGGCATAGGCCGACCCGGCATCGCGGACCCAGGCGCCGTCCTCGTGCGCCTGCCGGCGGTGGCGGAGCCGCTGCCGGTTGCACGGCCCGTCCCCCTTGATCACCCGGAACAGCTCGGCGTAGTCCGGCTGCCGGTAGTCCCACGCCCCGCGCTCCTCGTTCCACCGCAGGTCCGGGTCCGGGATCGAGAGACCCAGGACCGACGCCTGCTGCGCGCACATGTCCACGAACCGCTGGCGCAGGTCGTCGTTGGAGAATCGCTTGATCTTCCAGGCCATCGACTGCTCGGAGTGGGTCGAGTCGGAGTCGGGCGGGCCGAACATGGCCAGCGACGGGTACCACCACCGGTCGACCGCATCCTGCGCCATCTGCCGCTGGGCCGCCGTACCACGGGCCAGCGTGTACAGGATCTCGAAGCCCTGCCGCTGGTGGAACGACTCCTCCTTGCAGATCCGGATCATCGCTCGGGCGTACGGACCGTACGAGCACCGGCACAGCGGCACCTGGTTCACGATCGCGGCACCGTCGACGAGCCAGCCGATCGCGCCCACGTCGGCCCAGTTGAGGGTCGGGTAGTTGAAGATCGAACTGTACTTCTGCCGGCCCGTGATCAGCAGCTCGACCAGCTCGTCGCGGGAGCTGCCGAGGGTCTCGGCGGCGGCGTAGAGGTACAACCCGTGGCCGGCCTCGTCCTGCACCTTGGCGAGCAGGATGGCCTTCCGCTTGAGCGACGGCGCCCGGGTGATCCAGTTGCCCTCCGGCTGCATGCCGATGATCTCGGAATGCGCGTGCTGGGCTATTTGCCGGATCAGTCCCTTGCGGTACGCCCCGGGCATCCAGTCCCGCGGCTCGATCTTCTGGTCGGCGGCGATCACCGCGTCGAAGTAGTCCTGCAGCGCGGCATCCGCGCCGGGCCCGGTGCTGCCCCCGGTCGCGACCGTGCGCGCCGCCGCCTCGTGCAGGTCGCGCTCGGCCGACTCCACCTCATCGAGCAACGCGCTCGCGCCGGGCTGGCCGACCGTCTCCGGGTCCTCGAAGTCACTGCCGTACACACGACGAGTGTTACAGCCCGGCACCGTACACGCAAACACACTGTAATACCAGCCTGGCGCGGTGCGTTATCCGGCCGGCGCGGGACCTGGCACTCCCGGATTCGCGCCGTAGACTGCATGCCGTTGCTCGTCCGAACCCATCTCCCCGTCTCATTGTCTGGTCAGCACTTCCTCCCGGCAGACCCTGGAGTGCTATCCCCCATGCGTGCCCGAGTGGTCCTGCTCGCCATCGCGTTGGCGTCGCTCGTCACGGGCGGCGTCGCTGCCACCGAGGCGGTTGCCCGGGTAACCGGCAAACCCCCGGACCTCGCGTCTGCCGCGCGTGCGGTGTCGCAGACCTCGCTGCTGGGCGCACAGGCGGCAACGCCACCCCCGCTACTGCTGGCCGGGCCGGTCACCGTAAACCACAACGGCTTCTGGTCGTGGGCGCTGCTCGATCGCAAGAGTGGCGAGCTCGCCGGCTCGCCCAACATGGCGACCCAGACCAACTCCACCGAGTCGATGATCAAGATCTGGATCGTGTCGGACTTCCTCCGGCGTACGGCCGAGAAGGGCCAGACACCGACCCAGGCCCGGCTTACCCAGGCCAGCACGGCGATCCGGAACAGCAACGACAACTCGGCCCAGGCGCTCTACGTCGTGGGCGGCGGAAATGCGGTCGTCACCCGCCTGATCAGTACCTGCGGGTTGACCGAGACGAAGCTGTACGCCGGCTGGTGGAGCCGTACCCAGATGTCCGCCCGGGACGCGGTACGCATGGGGTTGTGCGTGGCGGACGGCCGAGCCGCCGGCCCTACCTGGACGCGGTGGGTGCTCGACGAGATGCGCCACGTCCAAGGCGGCGTCAAGGACCAACCACCGGGGTTCGGGCCGACCGGAGGTGGCCATTGGGGGATCATCGACGGCCTGCCGGCAGATATCACACCGGACGTGTCGATCAAAAACGGCTGGACGCCGATCTACGCCGACGGGCTCTGGCATGTCAACTGCCTCGCCGTACACGAGGAGTTCATCCTCGCGGTGCAGGTGCGGTACCCGATCTCGCAGGGCCTGCAGTTCGGTGCGGACGTCTGCAAGAGCGTGACCCAGCAGCTGGTGCACAACGCCGAGACCGGCTAACCGGTGGCCGGCCGCCAGCGCCGAGCCAATCGGCGCCTCGGGTTCCGCATGGCGATCGCGGTAACGACAGTGTTGGGCGGCGTGGCCTTGATCGTGTTCGCGTCCGGGGCGCGGTTGGGCGGCCGCACGATCACCCCGCTGGCCGACGAGACGCCGGTCGGACTCGCCTCCTCCGCGGCGGCCTCGCCGATCGTCACGTACCCGCCGCTGTTGCTGCGCGCGACGAACGTGGTCGTACGGACGGACGGCTTCTGGTCGTGGGCGCTCATGGACATGCGCTCCGGGAAGATCGATGGATCGGCGAACCGGGCGGACCGGAACACCACGGCCTCGATGATCAAGCCATGGCTGGCCTCCGACTACCTGCGCCGGACGCACGAGTCGGGGAGCAAGCCGGACCAGGCCCGCCTCCAGCTGCTCAGCAAGATGATCAGAGTCAGCGACAACGACGCGGCCTGGACGATGTGGTACGAGCTGGGCCAAGCAGCGACGATCCAGCGGCTCGTCCAGGTCTGCCAGCTCACCGACACCCGCGCCGGCAGCCGGTGGAGCCTCACCGAGGTGTCCGCTCGGGACACCGTACGGATGGGCGCGTGCATCGCGAACGGAACCGCCGCCGGTCCGCAGTGGACCAGTTGGCTGCTCAACGAGATGCGGTTGGTGCAGGGCGAGGGCGACTTCGGCATCCGGGCGGCGCTGCCGGCGACCGTCGCCAAGCAGACCGCCATCAAGAACGGCTGGATCGCCCGGCCGGAGGACCACAACTGGCACCTGAACTGCCTTGCCATCGGCGACGGTTGGGTGCTGTCGGTGCTCCAGCGGTACCCCGAGAAGCTCGGCATGACGCACGGCAAGGACGTGTGCAAGTCGGTGACACAGCAGCTGCTCACCAGCGGTACGTGAGCGACTCATCAGCGGTGCGTGACGTTGCCCGATCCTACGCCGCGATCTGCCAGAGCGTCGCCGCCCAGCTGCTGGTACGGGGTTGACCGGGCTACGGTAAACAATCATGGACGCGCCACGGCGACCCCGGGTCGGTCACATCCAGTTCCTGAACTGCCTGCCGATCTACTGGGGCCTGATGCGCTCCGGCGCGTTGCTCGACGTCGAGCTGGCCAAGGACACGCCGGATCGGCTCAATGCCGCCCTGGTACGGGGTGACCTGGACATCGGTCCGATCTCGGTCGTGGAGTACCTGCGCCACATCGACGAGCTCCTGCTGCTGCCCGATCTCGCGGTCGGCAGCGACGGCCCGGTACTATCCGTCAACCTCGTCGCCACCCGGCCGGTCGAAGCCCTGGACGGTGCCCGGGTGGCGCTCGGGTCGACCTCGCGTACCGGGGTCCTGCTGGCCCGGATGCTGCTGGCCGAGCGGTACGGCGTGGCGCCCGAGTACCTGGTCTGCCCGCCCGACCTGACCGAGATGCTGCTCGAGGCGGACGCGGCGGTCCTCATCGGCGACGTGGCGCTGCGCGCTCATTACGAGGCGCCCCGCCGCGGGTTGCTCGTCACCGACCTGGGGCAGGCCTGGCGCGAGTGGACCGGGCTGCCCATGGTCTTCGCCGTCTGGGCGGTACGCCGGGAGTTCGCGCGTACCCATCCCGGCGTCGTGAAGGACGTGCACGAGGCGTTCCTGCGCTCCCGCGACCTGTGCCGGGCGGAGCTGGACGAGGTGGCCGCGGCGGCGGCGCGGTGGGAGCCCTTCGATGCGGCCACCCTCGCCTCCTACTTCCGCGTGCTGGACTTCTCCCTCGGCCCGCGGCAGCTCGCCGGGCTGCGGGAGTTCGCGCGCCGGGCGGCAGCATCGGGCGCGACGCCGCCTCCCCCGCCGGCATTCCCACACCTGGCCTGAGCCGTCCCGCTGCGCTGGCGGCGAAACTCACGTGCGGCCGCGGACACTGGGTCGTAGCATGGCACGTCCGGCACTGGTCAGCCGATTCTCCCAACCACCCGACAAGAGGTCTGCTGGATGACGCTGCCCGCCCATACCTCCGCCACCAATACATCCGACCGATCCCCAGCCGTTGTCGATCTCGACGAGCAACTCGCCGCCGAGCGCACCCACCTGGCCGAGTCCCGGGCCGCGCTGGCCCGTATGCGCGAGCGGGCCGAGGCCCTGTTCGCCACCGGCGAGCACGTCAGCGGCGACCCGTTCAGTGCCGAGTCGCTCGGGCGTACGCTGGCCCGCCGGGTTGCCGAGCTGACCGACGACCCGAGCACCCCGCTGTTCTTCGGTCGGCTCGACTTCAGTGCCGCTGCGGCCGAGGACCACGCCGACCACCGGTACCACATCGGTCGCCGGCACGTGATCGACGAC
>JAEHDK010000705.1 GCA_016880465.1 Micromonosporaceae bacterium | reverse complement strand
GAGTGTCGAGTTCGAGCTCGATAGCTCCGGGCTTCCACCGGGACTTTTGGCGCCGCTCGGCTGGGCGATCGCTGGCAAGGTCGAAAACGGGCGAGGACTGGCCGGTCCGGCGCGACCTGCTAGGTCTGGGCGCGCAGCGCGGCGTGGTGGTGGAGGTGGACGACGCGGGGACGGCCCGGCTGCGGTTCGGCGACCTCGTCAACGGGTTGCCGCCGAGCGACGGTACGACGTTCACGGCCACGTACCGGGTCGGCAACGGTTCCGTCGGCAACGTGGCCGCCGACACGATCACCCGGCTCGTGCTGGACGGCCCGTTCGCCGGACTGGCCGGCGTCGTCGGCCAGGTGAGCAACCTGTTACCGGCGTACGGCGGCGCCGATCCCGAGCCGATCGAGCGGGTCCGGCTCCGGGCACCGCACGCCTACCGGCGCCAGACCCGCTGTGTCACGCCGGCCGACTATGCCGCACGGGCCGCCGAGCACCCGGGCGTGCAGCGGGCGGTCGCCGCACTGCGGTGGACCGGCAGCTGGCACACCGTGTTCCTGTACGTCGACCGGGTCGGTGGCACGGCCGTCGACCCGACCTTCGCCGCCGAGCTCGTCGGTTTCCTGGAGCCGTACCGGATGATGGGCCACGATCTGCAGATCGCCGATCCGGTCTACGTACCACTGGAGCTGGAGCTGACGGTCTGCATCAGCCCGGCGGCGCACTGGCCGGACGTACGCGACGAGCTCGGCAGCCTGTTCAGTGCGCGGCCGCTGCCCGGGGGACGGCGCGGGCTGTTCCACCCGGACGAGCTCACGTTCGGCTCGCCCGTCCTGACCGGCCCGCTGCTCGCCGCGGCGCAGCGGGTACCGGGCGTGGTGTGGGCGGACATCACCGGACTGCGGCGGCTGGGCGGCGGGACTCCGGTCGCCGTGGCCGACGGCCGGCTGCTGCTGGAGCCGCCGCAGATCCCGCGGCTCGACAACGATCCCAGCTTCCCGGACCGGGGAGTGTTCCGGGCCGTACCCGCCGCGGCCGCCCCGGCCATGGGAGGTGCCGCGTGACCGCCACCCAGACAACCACGTACGGCGGGACCCGCGACCGGCTGCTCGCGCGGCTGGCCGAGCGGTACCCCGAGCTGGCCGCCCGCGGCACCGACGACTTCGCCATCGCGCTCCTCGACGGCTGGGCGGTACTCGCGGAGATCCTGGGCTTCCACGGCGCCCGGATGCACGAAGAGTCCACCTTGGACCTCGCGACCGAGCTGCGGTCGGTGCACGAGCTCGCGGGGCTGCTCGGGTACCGCCCCGACCCCGGGGTCGCCGCGGCCGCCTCCCTCGCCTTCACGGTCGACGACTCGATCGGCGCCATGGCGGCCGTGCCGATACCGCGCGGCACCGCGGTCACGTCGAGTCCACCGCCGGGGGAGCCGCCGGTGACGTTCGAGACCACCGAGGCGGTCGAGGGGCGGCCGGCCTGGAACGCGCTGCGACCGCGACTGTCCGTGCCGCAGCTACCCGCTGCGCTGGCCGGCGACGTGGTCCTGCGGCTCGCGTCGGGTACCAGCGTGCTACCCGGCGACGGCGTCCTGGTGCCGCTCGGCACCGACTCGGCCGCGGCCGCGTTCGGCCTGGTGACCGATGTCCGGGTGGAGCCGGACGAACCACCGACGATCCTCGGTCAAGGCCGGCCCGGCTCGACCCGGGTCACGCTGCGGGTGGTGTCGACCCGGACGGTCGGCGGCGGCCTGCTCACGTCCCACGCCGCGGCGCCCGACCTCGGTCGCGGACCGCTCGTCGACCAGCTGATCGCCGTCGCGGGACAGCATGTCTCGGCGGCCGACCTGCAGGCGCGCGCACACCTCGACGGGTACGCGCCGGCGGACCTGTTCGCCTCGTTGCGGGCCACCCGCCGGGCGCCCCGGCGGGTCCTGGTGTACCGGGCCCAGACGGCGATCCTCGGCAGCAGCGCACCCGACCCGGAGTCGTTGCCCGCCACCCTGAAGGGCCTGCTGGTCACCGGCAAGACGTGGGCGG
Source organism: Micromonosporaceae bacterium (assembly GCA_016880465.1). Classification (GTDB taxonomy): domain Bacteria; phylum Actinomycetota; class Actinomycetes; order Mycobacteriales; family Micromonosporaceae; genus EFPC-2. The sequence continues at coordinate 2,846 of JAEHDK010000705.1, read as the reverse complement.
ACGACACGCTCGAGAAGTACCCGGGCGCCGTCCTCAACCAGGGCGAGGGTCGCCGGGTGTTCTGCGACAGCGTCGTGCGCGGTGCGGGCCCCGGCCTCGTGGTGCTGCGGGACGGACCGGCCTGGAACGTGTTCCAGGCCACCGAGGTCCGCGTGGCCAGCAGGTCGGTCTTCACGGTGTCCGGCCGCGGCACGGTCCTCACGCTGGCGACGGACGACCTGTCGGCGTACGACATCCGCGGCTCGTCGGTGTACCTGGCCGGGGAGTGGGTGGCACTGGCCGCCCAGCCGGACGAGTCGCTGCTACCGCCGGCCGGCACGCCGGGCACGGGCCCGCTGCCGCTGGACGACTGGGTCGACGGGCTGCGGGCCGGCCAGTACGTCGCCATCACCGGCCGGTCCGCGGACCAGCCCGGCGTCGCGGTCGCGCACGTCTGCGCGCTCTCCGGCGTGTCACACGACCTCGGCTACACCGGCGGTACGTCGATCACGCTGGCCACCGAGCTGCCCTCCCGGCTGGTGCGGTCCACGGTACGCATCAACGCCAACGTCGCGCCGGCCACCCACGGGGAGACCCGTACCGAGGTGCTCGGCAGCGGCGACGCGCGGGTCCGGTTCCCGTCGTTCACGCTGAGCGCGGCGCCGCTGACGTACGTCAGCGCAGCCGGCGGCTCGGTCAGCACGCTCGCCGTCTACGTCGACGGCGTACGCCGCCCCGAGGTGACCGCGCTGCTCGATCCCGACGAGCGCGGCTACCTCGTACGCCACGACGACCAGGGTCGTGCCACCGTCCAGTTCGGTGCGCCGCTACCGACCGGTCAGCTCAACGTACGGGCGGTGTACCGGGTCGGCGTGGGCCCTGGCGCCGCCGTCGGGGCGGGGCAGCTGACCCTGCTGCGCCAGCGGCCGCCGGGCGTGACCGGCGTGGTCAACCCGTTGGCCGCCACCGGCGGCGCGGCATTCGAGCCGGTGGAGCTGGCCCAGCACAACGCGCCGGTCAAGGTACGCAGCCTGGGCCGGCTGGTGGCGCTGGACGACTACGCCGACTTCGCGCTCGCCTTCCCCGGCATCGCGAAGGCGTCCGCGGCGCGGGACCGGCTGGCCGGTGGGGTCGGTGGGGTCGGGGTGCTCGTCACCGTCGCCGGGCCGCTCGGCGATGCCGTGCCGGCCACCTCGAAGCTGCGCGAGTCGCTCCTGGCCGGCCTGCAGGGCGCCGGGGATCCGCTAGTGCCGGTGCGGCTGGCCTCGTACACGCCGCGCACCTTCCGGGTGGTGGCCGCGCTCCGGCTGGATCCGGGCCGGATCCCGGACGCGGTGCGGTCCGCCGCGCGAGCCGCGCTGGCGCACGCGTTCGGGTTCGATGCCCGCAGCTTCGGCCAGCCGGTCGCCGCCAGCGAGGTCGTCTCGGTATTGCAGGCGGTCGACGGCGTACGGGCGGCCCACCTCGTACAGCTGCAGCTGATGGTTCCGGGCGCACCGGTCTACCAGCCGTTCCTGGCCGCCGCGCTGACCCCGGTCGTCGCGACGACGAGCGGCTCGGCGCTCGGACCCGCCGAGCTGCTCACGATCGAGGCGGGCGCGCCGGATCTTCAGGTGGTGACGGAATGAGTCGTGGCTTTGCCGAGCTGATCCCCGCGCTGTACCGGCTGCGGGACGCCGACGGCGACGGACTGCTCGCCGCGCTGCTGGACGTTCTCGACGGATCGGTCGCCGACCTCGAGCGCGAGCTGGCCGACCGGTACGACGACCTGTTCGTGGAGACCTGCCACCCGGCCGAACTTGCCCACTTCGCCGCCCTGCTCGGCCAGCGCGAGCTGCCGGGCCGGCGGGAACCGCGGGCGCTGCTGGGCAACCTGATCGGCTACCGGCGCCGCAAGGGCGCATCCACCACGCTGGAGGACCTGGCCCGGGCGGTCACCGGCTGGCCGGCCCGGGTCGTCGAGTACTTCGCGCTCGTGGCCACGACGGCGCACCTGGCCCATCCGCGTACGGACGTGCCCGCCGTCGCCTCGGTGCGCGATCCGCTGCGCTACCCGGGTACGCCGTTCGACCGCACGCCGCATACGGCCGATGTCCGGGCGATCGGGCCGGGCGGGGGCCGGTACAACGTGCCGAACATCGGCATCCACCTGTGGCGGCTGCTGCCCGTGGAGGAGAACGAGCGGCCCGGCGCGGCGGTCGACGACACCCGGTTCCGGTTCCACCCGCTCGGTACGGACACCGCACTCTACAGCCGGGGCGACCCGGAGCAGGCGATCGAGCACCTGGCCGAGCCGGTGAACGTCACCGCACCGATCGGCCGGCTGGCCGCGAGCCGGTTGCTCGACCGGTACTACGGCACCAGCTTCGCGATATCCGACGGCGGCGCGGAGCTACCGGTCGCCGACGTGTCGATCTGCGACCTGGGCGACGATGCCGGGGGCGGCTGGCGGCACACCCCACCCGCCACCCGGGTGTCGGTCGACCCGGAGCGCGGCCGGATCGCCTTTGCCAGCAAGCCCGCCGGGCCGGTGCGGGTGACCTACCACCGCGCGCTGCCCATGCCGCTCGGCGGTGGCGGGTATTCGCGCCCGGCCGGTGCACCGCCGGCGAACCGGGTCACGGTCGCGGCGGACGGGAGTGCCGACCAGCAGACGCTGGAGGCGGCGCTCGCGGCGCTCGGCGCAACCGGCGCCGGCGCCGCCGGGGAGGTGCTGATCGTCGACAGTGGACGGTACGCACCGGCCGCGCTCACGCTGGCCCCCGGTGCCACCGTCGCGATCCGGGCGGCACCCGGCCAGTGGCCGGTCATCGTGGCCGCCGAGCTCGTCGTGGCCGCGGGGGAGGGCGCGGAGCTCACCGTGGACG
>JAEHDK010000085.1 GCA_016880465.1 Micromonosporaceae bacterium | reverse complement strand
GCAGGACGCAGGGCCGGAGGTCGGCGGGGCGGCGGCGGCGCCGGTCCGGAAGCCGCGATGGTCCGCCGAGCAGGAACGGGCGCGGGAGGTACGGCAGCTGCGCGAGGCCGGGGAGGTCCTGGCGCCGGGGCAGAGCCGGGTAGCCCGGCCGCCGGCGGTAGGTCGGCGGCGCGCCGCGGCGCGTACGGAGGCAACCTACGAGGCCGGGCTGACCGACGAGGCCGGACTTGTCCATGAGGCGGAGCTGGTCGACGGGGTCGGCGTGGTGCTGCGCGGGTTTGCCCCACCGCCGCCGGGGTAGCGCTAAGGGATGGACCGTGGCAGCAGCAAGCACTCCCCGCGAGTCGACGAGCAGATGGCCCAAGAGGTCCTGGGGCACGTGCAGGGCAGCCCGGACGGTGGCCGCGCCGAGGAGTGGCGCGAACCCGAGCCGCCCGGTGAGGACCAGCCCGAGCCGAGCTGGATCCCCGAGGGCGACCGCCGCGGCGGGGCGCCCGCGCCGTTGACCGCGGACGATGTCGAGGCACGCAGCCAGCTGGGCCGGTACCTGACGCATACGATCTTCCCGGCGAACCGGGACGCGGTCCGCCGGGCGGCGCAGGCGGCGCAGGCACCGGACGAGGTCCTCGCCGAGATCGACCAGCTGCCGCCCGAGCCGGAGTTCGGTACCGTCTCCGCGGTCTGGGCCGCGCTCGGCCACCACAACGAGGAGCACCGCTGGTGACGCACGCGTGGGTTACCGGGCCCGGTCGCGCAACGCGGGCAGGTCCAGGACCGTCACGGACATCCGGCCCGTCTGCACCAGGCCGGCCGCCCGCAGCACGCCGAGCGCCTTGCTGACCGCCTCCCGCGACGCGCCCGTCCAGCCGGCCAGCTCGTCCTGGGACAGTGGCAGGGCGATGCGTACGCCCGCCGCACTCGGCCGGCCGAACCGCTCGGCCATCTCGACGAGGCGGGCGGCGACCCGGCCGGTGGTGTCGTACGCGCCGAACTCGATCCGTTTGCGGTCGGCGTCGCGCAGCTTGCCGGCGAGGATGCGCATCAGTAAGTAGGCGACCCGACCCTGGGCCTGCAGGTACGCCTCGAACTCGGGCGATGGCGTCGCGAGCGCGGTCACCGGCTCCAGCGCCTGTACGGTCGCCGACCGCGGCTCCCGGTCGATGGCGGACAGCTCGCCGAGCAGCGCGCCCGGACCCCGGATCGCGAGCACCACCTCACCGCCGCCCGGGGTGTGGCAGAACACCTTGACCCGCCCGGTACGCAGGACGATCACCGACTCGGTGCGGTCCTGTTCGCGGAAGATCACCGCACCTCGCCGCCACTGCTGCCGGTGGCTGCGCCGCTCGAGCTCGGCCGCCTCCGCAGCGCTCAGCAGATCCCAGAACCCCGGTGTGTCGGGCTCGGTCATGGCCGCGCACCCCTCCCGCTCACCCGACCGCCACGGCGAACGCGCGGACCGGCTGCCGGCGGCCCTTGACCGGCAGCTCGCCGAGCGGCCGTACCGGTACCGCGGCACCGATCGCGTCGCGGGTCGCCCCACCGATCACCACCTGACCGGGCTCGGCGAGCGCCTGGAGCCGGGCGGCCACGTTGACCGCGTCCCCCATGGCGTTGAACCCGCGCAGCGTCTCGCTGCCGATGTTGCCGACGAGTGCCGGGCCGGTGTTCAGGCCGACCCGGAACCGCGGCCAGCCGGGCTGGTCGGCGGCGATCGTGGCCACGGCCGCCTGCATCGCAAGCGCGGCGCGCACCGCGCGGACGGCGTGGTCGGCCTGCCGCGCCGGCGCGTTGAACAGAGCCAGCAGCGCGTCGCCGACGAACTGGACGATCGTGCCGCCGTTGTCGAGAATGCACGGCACGGCGACGCCGTGGTACCGGTTGAGCATCGCGACGATCTCGCCCGGCTCGACGGCCTCGGAGAACGTGGTGAACCCGCGCAGGTCGGCGAAGAGCGCCGTCACCTCGACCACCGATCCGCCCAGCGCCGCCTGGTCGGGGTCCGCGAGCAGCGCCGTCGCCACGTCCGGCGACAGGTACCGGCGGAACAGCGTGCCGAGCTCCCGGTACAGCCGGCTGTTCTCCAGCGCGATCGAGAGCTGGTTGGCGAGCGTGGCGTCCAGGGCCGGATCCCGGCCGGGCGCCACCGGTACCTCCAGCACGCCGGCCACCAGACCCTTGACGGTCAACGGGAGTACGCGTACCCCGTCGACCTCGTACGGTCCGCGGGCCGCGAGGGTGGCCGGGTCGTACGCCCGACTGTCCACAGTCAACTGTCCAGCCGAGACGAGTCCGATGTGGACGTCCCCGTACGCGGGCCGCAGCCGGTCCAGCACGTGCCGGATGAAGTCCGCCTCGCCCTCGCCGACCCGGGCCCGTTCGCCGACGGCGACCAGCGCACCGAGCCGGCGGGAGGTGTCCCGCTCCGCGGCCAGCGCGACGCCGGCGCGGTCCAGCACGGCCGTCTGCCCCTCGGTCAGGCCGAACCGGTCGGCCACCCGGGCCGCGACCGGCGCGGTACGGCCGGTGCGTTCCCGGTCGGCCAGCTCGCCGACCAGCTCCTCCAGCGCGGCGCCGTACTCGGCCCGGATCGCGCGGGCGGTCCGGTCGAGGGTGATCGCGTCGAAGATGCCGGCCGCCGAGCCCTCCCGGCGGTACTGCACGTACGCGCTGTAGCCCACGAACCCGAACGCGAGCGTCAGCAGCACGTGCCATGCCCACCACGACAGGTGCCACTTGTGCGCGAAGGTCACCGCGACCATCGCCTCGGCGAGCAGGACGAAGGCGGTGACGATGCTGATCAGCATGGCGGCCGGCGCACGCCGGTGCAGCAGGTAGTAACGCACCGCGGCAACGACGTAGAGCGCGACGGCCACGAGCGCGACGGCGGCCAGCGGACCCTCGACGTCGCGCGCCGGCGGTTCCCGGTCGAGCGGGGGCAGGTCGAGCAGCGAGATCGCGGCCCAGGCG
>JAEHDK010000704.1 GCA_016880465.1 Micromonosporaceae bacterium | reverse complement strand
GCGGCGCCGGGTGCCTGGGTGTGTGGCGGCGGCGGCACGGCCACCCGCTTGCCGGTGGGCAGGATCGCGACGTGCTCGATGGCCTCCTGCGCGACGTAGGCCGCCGAGAACACACCGAACCCGGTGGCCTCCCCCGGCGGCGAGGTCAGCGTGCATCCGGGATAGGACGCCAGCGCCAACTCCACCGCGGCCTGGGAGAACGCGCGTCCGGCCCGCGCCCGATCCGGATCCTTGAGGTGTACGTGGAGCAGCGCGCTCGCGGTCTCGATGGTGTCCGGGTCGGCCCGGTCGGTACGCGCCAGCCGGAACTCGAGTCCGGGGCCGACCTTGTCCTCGAGCTGGGCCCGTACCAGGTCGGCCTTGGCCTCGATGTCCAGCCCGGTGAGGACGAACGTCATCGTGTTGCGGAAGCCGGCCAGCGCGTTGATGCCCACCTTGACCGTGGGCGGTGGCGGCGACCCGCGGGCGCCGTGCAGGCGTACCCGGTCCGGCCCGTCCGCTGCGAGGGCGACGGTGTCCAGGTGCGCGACCACGTCCGGGCCCAGGTACGCCGGCCCGCCGATCTCGTAGAGCAGCTGGGCCGTCACGGTCTCGACGGTGACCGCCCCGCCGGTACCGTCGTGCTTCGTGATCACCGCCGAGCCGTCGGCGTGCACTTCGGCGATCGGGAAGCCGGGGCGCCGCCCGCCGTCCGGCAGCTCGGTGAAGAAGCTGTAGTTGCCGCCGGTCGCCTGCGCGCCGCACTCGATCACATGGCCCGCGACCGTGGCACCGGCGAGCTGGTCGTAGTCGCGGCGGCCCCAGCCGAAGTGGGCGATCGCCGGACCGACCGTGAGCGACGCGTCGGTGACCCGGCCCGTGACGACCACGTCGGCGCCGGCGTCGAGGCAGGCCGCGATGCCGAACGCGCCGAGGTAGGCGTTGGCGGTCAGCGGCAGGCCGAGGCCCAGCGCGGCGGCCCGGTCGGTCAGGTCGTCGCCGGTCACCACGCCGACCTTCACCGGGACGCCGAGCCGGTCGGCGAGCCGGTGCAGCGCCTCGGCCAGCCCGGTCGGGTTCAGCCCGCCGGCATTCGTGACGAGCCGGGTGCGCTGCTCCCGGGCGAGCCCGAGGGCCGTCTCGAGCTGGCGGAGGAACGTCCGCGCGTACCCGGTCGCCGGGTCCGTGGCCCGGTCGCGGCCGAGGATCAGCATGGTGAGCTCGGCGAGGTAGTCGCCGGTCAGCACGTCGAGCCGGCCGCCGGTGAGCATCTCCCGCCAAGCGCTGAACCGGTCGCCGTAGAACCCGGACGCGTTGCCGATCCGGATCACGTGGCGCCCTGCCGCGGCTCCCGGCCACTTCCGGGCGGGCCGGCGAACGCCTGCGCGACGTCCAGCCAGGCGATCGCGACCGGGCCGGTGGCGACGAGGGCGAGGTCGGCCCGGTGCCGGCGCTGGGTGACCAGCAGGCAGAAGTCCAGGGCCGGCCCGACCAGCCGGTCGGTCGCGTCCGGCGGGCCATATGTCCACAGTGCACCGTCGGGAGCGGACAGCTCGACGCGTACCGGCGCGTCGGGCAGGTCCAGGCCGTGCGCGGCGAACCCGTTGGCCATGGTACGGACGCCGAGGTACGCGATGTGCCGCAGGCGTTCGGTCGGTTCCCGGGTGACCCCGAGCGCGTCCGCGATGTCGAGCCCGTGTGCCCAGGTCTCCATGATGCGCGCGGTCGCCATGCTGGTCGCGGTCATCGACGGCCCGTACCACCGAAGGCGGGTCCCGGGCGGTACCGAGGCCAGCGCGGTACGCAACGCCTGCCGGCCGCTGCGCCAGGTGGACAGCAGCTCGGCCGGCGGGGCCAGGTACTCGACGACGCCCCGGTCGACCAGCGTCAGCGGCTCGGCCAGGGCGGCGGTGAGCTGGGCGGCGAACGCCTCGGGGTCGGTGGCGGACAGCAGCGTGGCGTGGTCGGTCCAGGCGAGGTGCGCGACCTGGTGCGCGATCGTCCAACCGGCGGCCGGTGTCGGCCGGCCGAAGTCCACATCGGACAATTCGGCGACGAGCGCATCCGCCGCGGCCGACTCGGCGTCGAGGTCGGCGAGGAGCTCGGTGAGGTCCACCATGGACGGTCCTCCTAACCCGGTAAGGCGGCGGCGAGCTGGTGCTTCCATGCGGTGAGCACCGGGTTCCGGCGCGGTGAGTCGTCGTTGAGCAGGTTCGCCACGCCGAGCCCGCGCAGCAGGTCGAGCGTGGCCTGCACGGTCTCGCGTACCCGCGGGCGGCGCTCGTCGGCGCCGAGCAGGTCGACCGTGAGCCGGTGCATCTCGCGGCCGATCCGGGCCTCCAACGGTACGAGCGCCCGGCGCAGGTCCGGATCGGTGCGCGCGGCGACCCACAGTTCCAGCGCGGCGACGAACAGCGGCCCGGTGAACGCGGCGGCCAGCATGTCGATCACCCGGTCCAGCCGCTGCCGCCGGTCGTCCGGCAGCGCGTCCGCCTCGGCCCGCAGCTCGGCCGCCCGGCGCTCGGCGAGGTGCCCGACCGCGGCGAGCACGAGATCGCCCTTGGTCGGGTAGTGGTGCAGCTGGGCCCCGCGGGAAACGCCGGCCCGCTCGGCGATCAGCGTGGTGGTGGTACCCGCCCAGCCGCGCTCGACCAGGCACTCGATGGTCGCCGCCAGCAGTCGGGCCTGGGTGGCCCGGCTGCGCTCCTGCTGAGGCGTACGCACCCGGCCAGCCTGGACCGCCCGAAACAAACAGTCAAGCCTGCTTGTTTTGGGCCAAGCCTCGGCGGGCCGGAATGCGGAAGGGTTCAGACGCGGGCGCGGCGGGCGAGGCGCTCGGGGTCGAGGATGATCACGCTCTTGCCGTCCAGCCGGAGCCAGCCGCGGGACGCGAAGTCGGCCAGTGCCTTGTTGACCGTCTCCCGCGAGGCCCCGACGAGCTGCGCCAGCTCCTCCTGGGTCAGGTCGTGGGTGACCCGCAGGACGCCGCCGTCGCGGGTACCGAAGCGGCCGGCCATCTGCAGCAGGTTCTTGGCGACCCGCCCCGGCACGTCGGTGAAGATCAGGTCGGCGAGCGCGTCGTTGGTACGCCGGAGCCGGCGGGCGAGCACCCGCAGCAGCTGCTCCGCGATCTCGGGCCGGTTGGTCAGCCACGGGCGCAGGGCGGTCTTGCGCAGCCGGGCCAGCCGCGTATCGGTGACCGCGGTGGCCGTGGCCGTACGCGGACCCGGGTCGAACAGGGACAGCTCGCCGACCATGTCGGACGGTCCCATTACGGCGATCAGGTTCTGCCGGCCGTCCGCCGCCCGGCGGCCGACCTTGAGCTTGCCGGAGAGCACGATGTAGAGGCTGTCGCCCGGTTCGCCCTCGTTGAACACGACCTCGCCCTTGCGGATGTCGATCGTCTCCATCTCCTTGGCGAGCTGGTCGGCGGCGTCCGGCTCGACCCCCTGGAAGATCCCGCTGCGAGCCAGTACCTCGTCCATCGCGCCACCTCCGCCCGCGCACATTCCGCGCCTGGCCAGTCTAGGCGCATCGGGGCCGGAACCACGCGTGACCCCCGGGATCAAGGCCCGTCCGGGCCGGCCGACGGGCTGGCGCGGCCGGCGCCGGATCCTCGGCGACCCGGTGATCGGGCCCCTACCTGGCGCCGTGCAGTATGGTGCGGCCAGCATGTCGGAAGAATCGTCACCCGCAGAACCGCCGCCCGCGCCGGCCGACGCACGGCGGGGGCTGGGCCGCCGTACCGGTTTCGTGATCGGTACGGCAGTTGCGCTCGTCCTCGGCAGCGGCGTGGTCACCGCGATGGCGCTCGCCGGCGGCCGGCCGGCCGCGCCGATCTGGCGCGCCGCGTCCGTGCCCTCGGACGCACCCGCGACCTCGGCGGTCCCGACGAGCGAGCCCAAGATCGTCACCGGACAGGTCGCGCTCGCCGCGACCGGGGACATCATCATGGGCGATGCGCCCGGTCAGCTGCCGCCGAACAACGCCGCGGACTTCTTCGCCGGCGTCACCCAGGCGCTCACCGCCGACCTGACGATGGGCAACCTCGAGGAGCCGCTGACCGACGACACGGGGTACGTCAAATGCCGGGTGGGGTCGACCGACTGCCACCAGTTCCGGGCACCGCCGGGGTACGCCGTCCAGCTGCGCAACGCCGGGTTCAAGCTGCTGAACCTCGCCAACAACCACGCCTTCGACTACGGCCCCACCGGGCACCGCAACACCCAGCGGGCGCTGGAGCAGCACGGGCTCGCCCACACCGGCGACCCCGACCAGATCACCGTCGTGACGGTCAACGGGGTACGCGTCGCGGTGCTCGGCTTCTCCTCCTACAGCTGGTCGAACAGCCTGCTCGACATCGCCAGGGCCAGGACCGTGGTGCAGCGGGCCGCCGCCGCGGCGGATCTCGTCGTGGTGCAGGTACACATGGGCGGTGAGGGTACCGACCGGACCCACGTGCGGCCGGGCACCGAGATGTTCCTCGGCGAGGACCGCGGCGACCCGATCAAGTTCGCGCACGCCGTCGTCGATGCCGGGGCGGATCTCGTGGTCGGGCACGGCCCGCACGTCATGCGGGCGCTGGAGTTCTACCAGGGTCGGCTGATCGCGTACAGCCTCGGGAACTTCGCCGGCGGGTCGGGCACCCTGGCCGCCGACGGGATCCTCGGCTACGGCGCCGTGCTCAAGGTGACGCTGCACCGCGACGGCGGGTGGATGGCCGGCACCCTGGTCGCCACCACGCACCAGGGCGGCGGCGGGCTGCCGCGGATCGACTCGCAGCGGCGCGGCCTGGCGCTCGTGCGGTCCCTGTGTACGGCCGACTTCCCGCAGACCGGTGCCCGGCTCGGTACCGCCGGCGAGATCACGCCGCAGGGCAACTGACGCCGGACGGGACGGTCGTACGGCCGACGTAGGCTCTTGGCGTGACGGAGACAGATCTCGCGCTCAAGCGGCGGGCGCGGCGGATTTCGCGGGCACTCGCGCAGGCGCATCCCGACGCGCACTGCGAGCTCAACTTCGAGACTCCGCTGCAGCTCGCGGTCGCGACGATCCTTTCCGCGCAATGCACCGACCAGCGGGTCAACGAGGTCACCCCGAAGGTCTTCGCGCGGTACCCGACGGCGGCCGACTACGCCGCCGCGGACCGGGCCGAGCTGGCGGACATGATCAGGACGACCGGGTTCTTCCGCAACAAGACCACGTCGTTGACCAAGCTGGGCGCCGCCCTCGTCGAGCACCATGGCGGTGAGGTGCCGGGCAAGCTCGCCGAGCTCATCAAGCTGCCGGGCATCGGGCGCAAGACGGCCAATGTGATCCTGGGCAACGCGTTCGGGGTCCCGGGCATCACGGTCGACACCCACGTCCAACGGCTCGTCCGCCGGTGGCGGTGGACCGCGGAGACCGATCCCGTCAAGATCGAGTTTGCCATCGCCGCGCTCATCGAGAAGCGCGACTGGACGATGTTCTCGCACCGGACGATTTTCCACGGGCGCCGGGTGTGCGTCGCCCGCAAGCCCGCGTGCGGTGCCTGCACGCTGGCGCCGTGGTGCCCGTCCTACGGGCTCGGTCCGGTCGACCCGGCGCTCGCTGCCAAGCTGCTCAAGGGTCCCCGGGCCGCCGAGCTGGCCGCGCTCGCCGGTGCCCCGGTGCCGGTCGGACCACCACCGCCGCCCTCACCACGCGAACGATCGATCCCGAAGAACCGATCGATCCAGGCGATGGTGTGCTCGCCACCAGTCGCTGGACCCCCATCGGCCGCGACCACGTCT
>JAEHDK010000703.1 GCA_016880465.1 Micromonosporaceae bacterium | reverse complement strand
GTCGTCGCGGGTGCCGGCCGCGGGCAGGAGCCGCAGCACCGCGGCGGCCGCGCCGGCGCCGATCAGCGAGGGGAGCGCCCAGGTCCACGACGCGCCCGGGCGGGTCACCGCGGTGGCCACCCCGACGAGCCCGAACAGCGCGATGCCGCCGTCGCCGTACCACTGGCGGCGCCTGGCCAGGACGCCGACCAGCGCGGCGAACGCGGCGAGCAGGACGGCCGTACCGGTGAGCAGGGCGACCTTGTCCCTGGTGCCGAACAGCGAGATCGCGAAGTGCTTGACCGGCTCGGGCACCGCGTCCACGACCGCGCCACCGACCGCGACCAGCGGGGCGGACCGCGGGCCGGTCGCGACCGCTACGAGCTCGGCTACCCCCAGGGCGACCGCCGCCGCCGCGAGCCCGGCGAGGGCTCCCCGCACGCGTGAGTTCACGCCCTCAGTCTTGCCGTCCGGTAACCGGTCGCCAAGCAGTTGATCGACTCAACACGCCGCGTGGGCGGGTGCTTGCGCACCCGCCCACGGGACAACCGGAACCGTCCGGCTCAGAACCCCGGACCGTGCGAGTGACCGTGCCCGTGGCCGCCGCCGGCAGCCGGTTCGGGAGCCTTCGGCTTCTCGACGATCAGGCTCTCGGTGGTCAGCAACAGCCCGGCGATCGACGCGGCGTTGGCGACCGCGTGCCGGGTCACCTTCACCGGGTCGACGATGCCCGCCTTGCGCAGGTCGCCGAAGGTGCCGGTCGCGGCGTCGAGGCCCTCGCCCCAGCCGAGCTGCCGCACCTTGCCGACGACGACGTACCCGTCGTGCCCGGCGTTCTCGGCGATCCAGCGCAGCGGCTCGACGAGCGCCTTGCGGACGATCGCGACGCCGACCGCCTCGTCGCCCAGCCGGCCGAGGTTGTCGTCCAGCATCGCGGCCATCTGCGCGAGGGCCGCACCGCCGCCGGGCACGATGCCCTCCTCGACCGCCGCCTTGGTCGCTGAGATCGCGTCCTCGATGCGGTGCTTCTTCTCCTTCATCTCGACCTCGGTCGCCGCTCCGGCCTTGATGACCGCGATGCCGCCGGAGAGCTTGGCCAGCCGCTCCTGCAGCTTCTCGCGGTCCCAGTCCGAGTCGGTCGCCTCGATCTCCTTGCGGATCTGCTCGATGCGGGCCGCAACCTCGGACGGTTCACCGGCGCCATCGACGATCGTCGTGGTGTCCTTGGTGACCACGATCCGCCGGGCGCGACCGAGGACCGACACGCCTGCCGAGTCGAGCTTGTAGCCCAGCTCGGGCGAGACGAGCTCGGCACCGGTCAGGATCGCCATGTCCTGCAGCATCGCCTTGCGCCGGTCGCCGAAGCCGGGGGCCTTGACCGCGCAGACGCGCAGGGTCTTGCGGATCGAGTTGACCACGAGCGTGGACAGCGCCTGGCCCTCGATGTCCTCGGCCACGATCAGCAGCGGCTTGCTGGCCTCGACGACCTTCTCCAGCAGCGGCAGCAGCTCCTCGATCAGGGAGATCTTCTGCGTGGTGATCAGGATGTACGCGTCCTCCAGGACCGCCTCGCCGGCCTCCTGGTCGGTGATGAAGTGCGGTGACACGTACCCCTTGTCGAACTGCAGGCCCTCGGTGACCTCGAGCTCGGTCGCGAGCGTGGAGCCCTCCTCGACGGTGATCACACCGTCCCGGCCGACCTTCTCCATCGCCTCGGCGATCATCTCGCCGATCTCGGCGTCCTGCGCGGAGATCGTCGCGACGTGCGCGATACCGGCCCGGTCCGCGACCTCGGTCGCCTTGGCGAGCAGCGCCGTACCGACCTGCTCGGCGGCGGCGTCCATGCCCCGCTTCAGCGCGGTCGGGTTGGCGCCCGCGGTGACGTTCCGCAGGCCCTCGTGGATCATCGCCTGGGCGAGCACGGTCGCCGTGGTGGTGCCGTCGCCGGCGATGTCGTTCGTCTTGGTCGCCACCTCTTTGACGAGCTGCGCGCCCAGGTTCTCGTACGGGTTGGCCAGCTCGATCTCCTTGGCGATCGTGACGCCGTCGTTCGTGATCATCGGGGCGCCGAACTTCTTGTCCAGGACGACGTTGCGGCCGCGCGGCCCGAGAGTCACCTTGACCGTGTCGGCGAGCTTGTCGGCACCGTGCTCGAGCAGGTGCCGTGCGTCGTCCGAGAAGCTCAGGATCTTCGCCATGTGTGGTGTCTGATCCCTTCAGAAATGCGGTGCCGGCTCCGCCGACGCGAGCCCCGGGGCCTGTCGGGCGCCGGCCCCGGGGCACGGGTCAGTAGCAGGTGGAGCAGGTCACTTCTCGATGACGGCCAGGACGTCCCGAGCGGAGAGCACGAGGTACTCCTCGCCGCCGTACTTGATTTCGGTGCCGCCGTACTTGGAGAACAGGACCGTCTCGCCGACCTTGACGTCAACCGGGATCCGGTTGCCCTTGTCGTCGACCCGGCCCGGCCCCACAGCGAGGACGGTGCCCTCCTGCGGCTTCTCCTTGGCAGTGTCGGGAATTACGATGCCCGACGCCGTCGTCGTCTCGGCCTCGTTCGCCTGGACCACGATCCGGTCCTCGAGCGGCTTGATCGCAACCTTCGTCGCGGTAGTCACGGGCATACCCTCCTGGGGTACATACATCTGCATTCTCAGTTACCGCCGGGCGGCTCCGTCGTCGCGGGTGCCGGGTCCGCCGAGCTAGCACCCTCGGTTTGAGAGTGCTAACCGCAGGTTAGGCCGCCCGCTAGCACTCCGTCAAGGCGAGTGCCAACGAGCCGGCGCGTCGCCGCCCGTCCGGCCGGCCAACCGGATTGATGGATCATGGTGAGCGGCGTGCGCCGGCGCCCGACATCCGGCATCGTAATAGGTCATGCAGGCAACAGTCGGCGATCGAGTGCATATGCACAGCAACACGGTAGGCGTGAAGGATCGCCTCGGCGAGATCGTCGAGGTGCGCGGCGACAACGGCGGCCCGCCGTACCTGGTCCGCTTCGGTGACGGGCACACCAGCCTGATCTACCCCGGCCCGGACTGCGTCATCGAGCCGCGGACCGGGTGATCGAGGCGCTGCGTACCCCGGACGGGGCGGCGGCGCTGGCGGCGGCGGCCGAGCTGGCCGGTGCGGATCCGGCCACGGCAGC
>JAEHDK010000702.1 GCA_016880465.1 Micromonosporaceae bacterium | reverse complement strand
CGAGCGGGTGGCGCAATGGGGGCAGCAGAACGCGTCGTCCATCGCCCGTACCCGCAACGCCCTCCGTGACTTCGGCGAGTCGCGGGCCGACCTGGCCGCCCTGTCCGTCCTCTTGCGACAGATCCGTACGCTGGTCCGCACCTCGTCGGCCGGCTGAGTGGCCGGCGCGCTGCCGATCATCCAGTTCGCGGACCGGTCCGGCCTCGTCGATCTGGGCCGGGGGCATCCCCGGCCGGCACTGCTGCCGGTACGGGAGTGGGCGGATGCCGTGGCGGACGCCGTCCGGGAGTACGGACCCGCGGCACTCGGCTACGGCTACCCGGCCGGGCCGGGCCCGCTGGTCGAGTGGTTGGCCGGGCGGCTGGGCGTACCCGCGGCCGAGGTGTTCGTCACCGCCGGCGGGTCGCACGCGCTCGACCTGGTCTGTGCCCTGCTCGTCCGGCCGGGTGACGTGGTGCTCGTGGACTCGCCGACCTACCACCTCGCCCTGCCGATCCTCCGCGACTACGCGGCCCGCCTGGTACCGGTGCCGGCCGGTGACGCGGTGGCGGTGGCGGACCGGGTCGGGGAGCTGCGCGCCGCCGGGCACCGGGTGCCGCTGCTCTATGTCGTACCGACGTTCAACAACCCGACCGGCCAGTCGCTGGCCGGCCGGGCGGAGCTCGTCGCGGCCGCGCGGCGTACCGGGGTGGCCATCGTGGAGGACGACACGTACCGCGAGCTCTCCTACGACGCCGGGGCGCCGCCCGCGTTGTACGGGTTGGCCGGCGGACCACCGGTCATCCGGGTCGGCTCGTTCGCGAAGACCGTCGCACCCGGCCTGCGGCTCGGCTTCCTGACGGCGGATCCGGCGCTGGTTGCCCGGCTGGCCACGCGGGGCTACGTCGACAGCGGCGGGGGAGTAAACCACGCCACCGCCGTCACGATGGCGAGCTTCTGCCGGTCGGGCCGGTACGACGAGCACGTCACGCGGATCCGGACCGAGTACCGGGCGGCCCGGGACGCGCTCGTGGCTGCCGTCGCGCGGTACCTGCCGGCGGCCGAGTTCACCCGGCCGGCCGGTGGCTGGTTCCTCTGGCTGCGCCTGCCGCCCGGCGCGGATGCCGGTGCGCTGTTGCCGGGCATCGAGGCGCACGGCGTCTCGTACGTGCCGGGCGCCCGATTCTGCCCCGAACCCGGGACCGGTGTCGGGCATCTGCGGCTGTCGTTTTCGATGCTGGAACCGGAGCTGCTCGCCGAGGGCATTCGCCGGCTGGCCGCCGGACTCGCTGCGGCGGAGGTCACCTGGTGACGAGCGCGGCTCGCCCGGCTCGGTCAGCCGGGCCGGTGCGACGAGGTCGGTGAAGCCCAGCCGGGCGACGTTGCGGCGCATCGCGTCGAGCCGTACCGGCGCCGGCCGCACCGGGATATCAGCGCCGCAGCGAGCGGATCAACGACACCACGTCCTGGGTGACCGGCCGCAGCACCCGCAGCCGGGACAACCCGATGAGCCGGTCGGCGAGCGGGACCGCGCGGTCGATCAGCAGATGGGTCTTGCGTTGCCGGGGCGAGCGGTCGTGCACCCAGTACAGGATCACGCCCATATACCCGAGCCAGAGCAGCTCCGGCAGGTCGGTGCGCAGCTCCGGGTCCACCTTCGCGGCCGACCCGGCGAGCACCTCGGCGAACAGGGCGATCGACGCGTCGCGCGACGGCGACGACTCGGCGGCGAACGGCGACAGCGGCGAGGTCGGTTCCGCGGCGGTCTTGAAGAACGTGCCGGCGAACGCGTGGTACGGCGCCATCGTGTCGATGCCGGCATGCAGCACACCACGCAGCCGCACGGCGAAGTCGGTCGCCGCGAGCGCCCGGGTGGCCGCCGCCCGGTGCTCCAACTGGATCTCGCCGTAGAACTCCTGGATGAGGTGCTCCTTGGACGGGAAGTAGTAGTACGCGTTGCCGACCGAGACCCCGGCCTCCTTGGCGATGGCGCGCATGGTCGTCTCCGCGTACCCCCGCTCGCGGAACAGCCGCAGCGCCGTGGTGAGGATCAGCGCCCGGGTCTGCTCGCCGCGCGCGGTCGCCGGTTCACCGACACCGGTCGCCGGCGCAGTCTTCTCCGTCATCGCCCTCACCGTAGCCGCCGTCGCGGGTGTGCTCGCGTACCGCTGCCGCGGCCGCGACGACCCGCCGCGCGACCGGCCGCAGGTGCGGCCTCGCCAGCGTGTCGGCCAGCTCCCGGTATCCGGCAATCGCCCACAGGCAGGCCAGCCAGGCACCATCGCCGGCGTAGACCTCGCCGGTGTCCGCGACCACCGTGAGGTCCTGCAGCGTCGCGTCATGGTCGAGGTCCGGGAAGCGCCGCCGGGCCGCCGCCGAGCCGGCCGCGATGAACTCCAGGGGTACGAGTTGAGCCCGGGTGTCGAGCCACCGGCGCGCGGTGCAGCACAGGCGGCAGCCCTGGTCGTAGAGGACGGTGAACCGGCCGACACCGCCCGCCCCGTGCCGGGCGAGGTCGGCCGTCGAGTCCCTCATGGACTCGGCCAGTCCGCCTCGTCCGGCAGCGGCGCCGGGGCACGGGCCGGTGGTGCCACCGGCCGCGGCAGCTGCGCCACGGGCGGCACCGGTGGCCGGGTGGCGAGCTGGCGCAGCCGCGCATTGCGGTACCGGTTGAGCGCGAACAGGTTGACGAAGTGCACGGCACCGAGGACCAGCAGGACGAAGCCCACCTTGAGCGACAACCGCTCCAGCGCCTGGCTGGTCGTCGAGATCACCTCGCCGACCCGCATCGCGACCGCGACGTAGCCCAGATTGAGCAGGTAGAAGCCGACGACCAGGAGGTGGTTGACCGAGCGGGCCAGCCGCTCGTTGGCGAACACCTCATCGAGGAACACCAGCCCGTTGCGCGACAGTGTGGTGGCCACCCAGACGGTCAGGCCGATGCTGATGGCGAGGTAGCCGAGGTACATCCAGACCTTCGTATCCACCGCGTACGCCTTTCTCGAACGCGTTCAACTTTCGAGCCGGCCACAGCTTACGTCAATAGTTGAACGTGTTCAACCCAGGGTGCCGGCGGCGCGATGGTCAGCCGGCCAGGCCCAGCACCTCGGCTCCCGCGCGCCCGCTGGCGTGGCTCGCCCCGTACGTCGTGACGAACGCGCGCGCGCCGGCCGGCCGCCAGCTCGACGGCCAGCCCATCTCGACCACGACGACGTGGTGCACCTTGGCCAGCGTCTCGACGAGCTGCCGGGCGGCCGGCGTACGGTGCACGTGCCGGCCGACGACCACGATCGGCCGGCCGGCCGCAAGCTCGACCAGGGAGTCCACTGTGGCCTGTCCGGCCGGTACGAGGAGCTGCTCGGTACCGGCCAGGTGCGGGCCGAGGCCCCACGGCACCAGGCCCGCGGCGATCGAGTGGCCGGAGTCCAGCTGGACGACCAGCGGCGCGTCGAGCCCCTCGACCGAGCCCTCGACGCGCACCGCGCGCCGCGCCGCGGCGTACCCCAGCTGCGGGTCGACCTCGTCGTGCGCGTGCCCCAGCGTCCAGGCGGCGAGCGCGGCGGTACGCGCCGAGGCCTCTTCGAGGCGCGCCAACCCGAGCCGGCCGTCGCGCACGGCGGCGAGGATCTCCGCGACGATCGCCTCGACGAGATCGAGGTCGACGGCCGAGCCGACGCACAGCAGGTCGGCGCCGGCGGCCAGCGACCGTACCGCGGCGGCCGGCACCCCACCGGCGGTCGCGGCAGCGCCCTGCATCTCCAGGGCGTCGGTGCACACCACGCCGGTGAACCCGAGGTCCCGGCGGAGCAGGTCGACGAGCGCGCGGCGGCTGAACGTGGCGGGCTGGTCGCCGGTCAGCACGGGCACCCGGATGTGCGCGGTCATGATGGCCTTGGCATCCGCGGCCACCACCGCCGCGAACGGCGGCAGCTCGCGCGAGTGCAGCGTGTCCAGCGAGACGTCGACGACCGGGAGTTCGAGGTGCGAGTCGGTGACCGTCGCGCCGTGCCCGGGAAAGTGCTTGGCGCTTGCGGCCACGCCGGTCTGCTGCAGCCCCACCACGGCGGCGGCGGCGTGGGCGGCGACCTGGAGCGGGTCGGCGCCGAACGAGCGGGTACCGATGACGGGGTTGTCGTCCGCGGTGTTCACGTCGACGGTGGGGGCGAAGTTCAGGTTGATGCCGGCGGCGGCCAGCTCGGCGCCGATAGCGCGGTACACACGTCGAGTAACCGACAGGTCGCCGACGGCGCCAAGCGCGGCATTCCCCGGGTACGGGCTGCCGGTGGCGTGGGCTAGCCGGGTGACATCGCCGCCTTCCTCGTCGATGGCGAGCAGCACGTCGGTACGCGCCGACCGCAGCCGCTGCGTCAACGCTCGCAGCTGCGCGGTGTCGGCGATGTTGTACCCGTAGAGCGTGTGCCCGGCCATGCCCTCGGCCACGAGCGACTCCGCCCAGCGCGGCGGCTGGTGGCCGGGGAAGGACGCGAGCAGCGTGCTGAGCGCCAGTCGGCGGAGTTGGGGGTCGATCGCCACGGTGCGCCTCCTGCCTCCGACACCGTCAGTGTCGGATCAACCCGTCCATGATCGTATTGACCGGTCGTCTGGTTGTCTGACGGCCACCCGGACAGCATGGCCGTACGCTACGAACTGCCGTTAAGGGACCAAATCTAATAGGAAAGTTTCTTAAATGATAGGGGTCCACGCGATGAATTCAGGTCGTCAGCCAGGCACACCCAGCCTGCTCCGCGCACTCAACGACCGGGCCGCCCTGGAGCTCCTGCTCAGTCGCGGTCCGCTGACCCGCGCGCAGCTCGGTGAGCTGACCGGCCTGTCGAAGGTGACCGCCTCCCAGTTGGTGGAACGGCTGGAGGAGCGGGGGCTGGTGTCCCGGGTCGGCGAGCTCGCCGGCGGCCGCGGACCCAACGCGCAGCTGTACGCGGTCGTGCCGCACAGCGCGCACGTGGTCGGCGTGGATGTCGGCCCCGATGTGGTGGTGGCCGCGTGTGCCGACATCACCGGTACCGTCGTCGCCCGGGTGGAACAGTCCACAGGGGACACTGCCGACCCGGTCGGCGTGGTGCACAACGCGGTCGTCCAGGCCGCGCTCGGGGCGCACACGAACCTGGCCAACGTACGGCGGGTGGTCCTCGGTACGCCCGGCCTCGTCGACCCGAGCACCGGGGACATCGCGTTCGCGGTCGACCTGCCGCGCTGGCACCGCGGCCTGCTGGCCGCGCTGCGCGAGGATCTCGACCGGCCCGTCCACTTCGAGAACGACGTCAACCTCGCAGCGGTGGCCGAGGCGCACACCGGAGCCGCGCGCGGCGTACCGGACTTCGTGCTCGTCTGGGTCAGCCGCGGCGTCGGGCTCGCCGTCATGCTGGGCGGCCGGTTGCACCGGGGTACCGCGGGGGCGGCCGGCGAGATCGGCTACCTGCCGGTGGCCGGCGGTACCGTGCAGCGCGACCTGTCCCGCAAGGCGAAGGGCGCGTTCCAGCAGCTCGCCGGCGCCGACGCGGTCCGGGCGGTGGCCCGCGAGTACGGCTTCCGCGGCAGCGGTGCCCCGGAGGCGGTCAAGGCCGCGATCGTCCATCGCTCTTAGACACCGGGGGGCCCCCGAAGTTCCGCCTTGCGCGGCGGCGACACGGGGGCCATACTTGGTCCGTGACCCTTCTGCCGCTGCTGGCCGCCTTTCTCGGCGTCTCCGCCTCGGCCGGGCCGTTCGAATGCGACGCCACCTGGCTCAAGAACGCCGCCTCCGCGGCGCTGACGGCCT
>JAEHDK010000701.1 GCA_016880465.1 Micromonosporaceae bacterium | reverse complement strand
GGCCGCATCCGCCGCGGCGAGCAGGCTTGGCACATCGGGGTACGGGCGGCCGCGCGCGACGTCCCGCACCCAGGCCGCAGCCGCGCAGCACGAGCGCAGCGCCTGCTCGGCCTCCCCGGCCGGGAGCGCGTTGAAGCTGCCCAGGTCCACGACGTCCCCTCCGCGACGGTGCTGACCCGCAGTACAGCACGCGCGGGACCCCGATCGGTGCCCAGGGGGCCAGCGGGCCGGCCGGTGATCGGAAACCCGACGAAGGTGAGCGCCCCGGGGCCCTCCGCCCGGCCGGGGCGCGTTGCTGGCGTAGTCTCCGGTGGTCCGGGCGTGGCACATTGGATGCCGGTGCGGTGGCCCGGAGGGAGATGCGATGAACGCGGCTCGGTTGGTGGCCTGGATAGTGCTACCGGCGGTCGGCCTCCTGATCGTCGGCGCGCTGGCGGTGGCGCTCGTCAAGGCCCTTCTCAACCTCGTCTTCTACCTGCTCGTCGGTGCCCTCGTGGTGGGCGGCGGGGTGTACCTGTACCGGCGCGCGCGGCGGGCGGTCGACCCGGCTGGCCGAACGCGCCGCCGCATCGAGGCGGTCAACCGGACGCGCAGGCTGCGCAACCGCTGACATCCGGCTCAGAAGAACTGAAAATTGACCACCTCGAACGAGACCCCGTACTTGCAGTGCATCCGGCTGCCGGTCATCCGGGCGATGGCCTCCAGGAACTCCTCCGGGTCCATCCCGCCGCTGGTCAGCCCGCGCAGATAGGCGGTGTGCGCCTTCAGGGACTCGATGCCGGCGGCGAGGTGGTCGGTGACATCGACGCCGTGCGTGGCCAGCGGTGAACCGCCGGCCAGCACGTGCCGGACGCCGCCCCACGGTTCGAGACCCTGGTCGGCCAGTTCCCGGAAGACCCACCGGTTCGCCGCGTCCCGGACCGCGTCCACCACGGCCTTGCCCACCGCGATGTGATCGGCCTGGTTGAGCACGCCGGGGCCGAACGTCTCCCGGAAGTTGCCCGTGATGACCACCTCCGGCCGGTGCCGGCGGATCGTCGCCGCGATGTCGCGGCGCAGCGGCAGGCCGTACTCCAGCATCCCGTCGGCCCCACCCAGGAACTCCACGTCCTGGACCCCGACGACCGCGCAGGACGCGCGCTGCTCCGCCTCGCGCAGCGGGCCTGCCTCCTCCGGTGGCATGCCGTCGATGCCGGCTTCACCGCTGGTCACGAGCGCGTAGGCGACATGCTTGCCCTGCGAGGTCCAGCGGGCGACGGCGGACGCGCCACCGTACTCCATGTCGTCGGGGTGCGCGACCACGACGAGGGCACGCTGCCAGTCCTCGTCGAAAACCTCCAGCGGAGGCAGCTCAGGCGGGTTCGTCATGGCGCTACCCTCTCACGCCGGCGCCGGCGGGGCTTCGGCCGCCGCCGGGGTCAGCCGCTCCGCCAGCCAGGCCAGGGCGAGCGGGTAACGGTACTCGATATTCGCGTGCCTCGCGTCGAACAACTCGAAGTACACCCGGTCGTCGGGGACCCCGGCCGCGGCGACGGCCCGGCGGAACGCCGCCGCGCCCAGATCCAGGTAGTAGTCGTCGCGGGTGCCTGCATCGATCCAGATCGCCCGCTGCGAGCGGAGGGCCTCGGCGTACGGTTCGCGCTCGGCCATCCGCACCGGGTCACAGGCGAGCCACCGCTCCCAGACGTCCGGCACCAGCCGGCCGGTGTCATCGAACGGCAGCAGGACCGTCCCGTCCGGCTCGGCGCTGTACGCGGCCGCGTACGCGTAAATCTCCATCAGCTGCGCGTCGCCGTCGCGGGTACCGAAGACCCGCCCCCGTACGTCGGCGAAGAAGTTCGCATACGACGAGTCGTACTTGTCGCGCAGCAGCCGCGCGACATTGGCGATCATCGGCGGCGCGGCGAGCTCGAACAGCGAGTCTCCGGCGTGGGTGGCGAAGCCGCCGAACACGTCCGGGCGGCGCATCGCGTTGACCATGGCGCCGTAGCCGCCGCTCGACTTGCCGGTGATCGCCCGGTGGTCCCGCCCGGCGAGCGTGCGGTACCGATCGTCCACGAAGGACACCACCTCGTCGCACAGGTACGACGAGTACGTGCCGGTGCCGGGCGAGTCGAGGTACTGGCCGCCGCCGACCGAGGTCCACGCGTCGACGAAGACCACGATCGCGGGTGGCGCCTCGCCGCGGGCGAACAGCGCGTCGGCCAGCTCCGGGAACGGCTGGCGGAACGCGATCCGGTTGCCCCACATGCCGATCTGGCCCGTGTACCCCTGGATGACATAGACCACCGGATATCGGCGGTCGGGTTCGGCGGCATACCCCGGCGGCAGGTACACCCACAGCGGGCGCTCGAACGGGTCACCGAGTGGGTTGTTCTTGAGTCGCTCACTTATGATCACTTGTCGGTCGAGCCGGCCGGCGAAATCAGCGGACCAGGGCAGCATGCATACCTCCTCGATCGGGCGGGTCCACCCTACCCGGCCGGTTGTCGTTTTCCAGCGTCCATCCTGGACGATTGCTTTTGGGGTACCCCCCGCGCGAAATCACCGAGCCGCCAGGTACGCTCAACGTAATTACGACGTGGCCCCACCGGGCCGGCACGGCGCGACGACGGGGGCAGGCAGCGGTTCAACGGCCGCGGTTTCGGTCCGCCACTGGCATACGAGCGGGCTGGACAGGAGACTTCCGTGAGCAAATACGTCATCACGATCGCCCCGGACAACGGCTCCCGGGCGGGCGACCCCACCGCACAAACCACCATCCGGGTGGACACGTCAAGCGGGTACACGCTGATCACCGAACTCACCGTGCGGGCCGCCGACGGCAGCGGGCTTGCCCCGGGCGACCTGCCGGCCCTGGACCTCGATC
>JAEHDK010000700.1 GCA_016880465.1 Micromonosporaceae bacterium | reverse complement strand
GCGGCCACCCGTACGGCCCTGTACGGCGTCGCGGGCTAGCTCACGGTGATTCAAGTTCGCTGCGCGAGGCCGCCGTGGGGCGCGCCTTCCCTCCGCTCACGGTGCCGGGGGTCCGTCGTCCTCCTCGCCCAGGTCGCCGATGTCGCTGAAGGACAGCTGGGTACGCGCGAACTCGTCCGGGTCGGCGAAGTCCTCTTCGGACGGCAGCAGGTCGGGATGCCCCCACAGCGCGTCGCGCCCGTCGATCCCGCGATGCGTGGTGAGCGCGCGCCACAACGCGGACGCCTCGCGCAGCCGGCGCGGGCGCAGCTCCAGCCCCACCAGCGCGGCGAACGTCTGCTCGGCCGGCCCACCTGCGGCCCGCCGGCGGCGGAACGCCTCGGCCAGGCGTACCACGTTGGGCAGGCGGGACTCGGCGGCGGTGTCGACGACGTGCGAGACCCAGCCCTCGACGAGGGCGAGCGCGGTCTCCAGCCGGACCAGGGCGGCCTTCTGCTGCGGCGTGTCCTCCGGCGTGAAGATCCCCTCCACCTGGAGTTCCTGCATGCTCTCCGGGTTCGTCGGGTCGAACCGGCTCATCGCCTCCTCGATCGCTTCGCGGTTGACCCGGATGCCGGCCGCGTACGCCTCGACCGCGGTGAAGACGTGTCCGCGCAGCCATGGCACGTGCTCGAAGAGCCGCTGGTGGGCCGCCTCGCGCAGCGCCACGTACAGCCGGACCTCGTCCTCGGGGATCTCCAGGCCCTCGCCGTACCCCCCGATGTTGGCGGGCAGGAGCGCGGCCGTGCCGGCCGGCCCGAGCGGGAGCCCGATGTCGCCGGCGGACAGCACCTCGGCGGCGAGCGAGCCGAGCGCCTGGCCCAGTTGGCTGCCGAACAGCGCCCCGCCGATCGACGAGACCATCGCCTGCATCGGGCCGAGCTGGGCGCGCGCCTCGTCGGGGACGAGATCGGCCATCGCACCGACCATCCGCGCCGCGACCGGATCGCAGAGCCGCCGCCAGACCGGCAGGGTGTGGTCGATCCATTCGGAGCGGGTCCAGGCGGCCGCGGTACGGATGCCGGACGGCAGCGCGGAGGTGTTCTCCAGCCACAAATCGGCCAGCCGCAGCGCCTCGGCCACGCTGGCCCGCTCAGCGGCGGTGACCGCGGGATCGCCCAACGCGGTGGGCTCGGGGACGGCGCCCATCGGTGCGAGCGCGCCCGGAGCGGTCCCGGTGAGCTGGCCCCGGGCCACCTGCCGGGCCAGTTCCCAGTTCACCGGGCCGTCGGTGGTCGCCGCCGACAGCAGCTGCTGGAGCTGGGCCAGGAACTGCTGCATCTGCTGCGGATCGTTGGGATCGGGCGCCGATCCACCAGGAAGGGCAAAGCCGAACGGCGTGTCTGGCACCAATCCACGGTACGCGACGCGGCCGGACACCGCCCGTACGGTGCGTTGTCAGAATCTCCCGCTACGCTCGTCGCCATGCAACGTCGCGGCTTCACGGTGCTCGTCGGCGCCGCGCTGGTCGTCCTGCTGTTCCTCGGCATCCAGGCGGCACCCGTGCCCTATGTGGCGCTGGGCCCGGGTCCGACGGTCAACACGCTCGGTACGGCCGACGGGCACCAGGTCATCGAGGTCAGCAACGCGCCCACCTCCGCGTCCGCCGGCCAGTTGCGCCTGGTCACCGTGAGCGTCGCCGACGAGATCACCGTGCTCGACGCGATCCGCGGCTGGTTCAGCTCCGACGAGGCCGTCGTACCCCGAGAGTTGATCTACCCACCGGACCTGACCCAGGAACAAGTCGATCAACAGAACGCGCAGGACTTCAAGGACTCGCAGACGAGTGCGGAGACCGCGGCCCTGCGCAAGCTGGGATACCCGGTGCACGTGACGGTCGCCGAGGTGGTCGAGGGCGCGCCTGCGGCCGGCAAGCTTTCGGTCGGCGACGAGATCACGACCATCGACGGGCAGGCCGCGACGAGCGGGCAGAAGCTCCAGGAGGTGATCCGGGCGAAGCCGGTGGGCACGGCGCTGACGATCGGGTACGTGCGGGCCAACCAGGCCGGCACCGTGTCGATCACGACGGCGGCCGGGCCGGACGGCAGCCCGCGCATCGGCGTCGGCTACGAGAACCGCCAGCCGCACCCGTTCACGGTCAAGATCGACCTGGACAAGATCGGTGGCCCGT
This sequence comes from Micromonosporaceae bacterium, assembly GCA_016880465.1. Taxonomy (GTDB): domain Bacteria; phylum Actinomycetota; class Actinomycetes; order Mycobacteriales; family Micromonosporaceae; genus EFPC-2. The sequence continues at coordinate 9,930 of JAEHDK010000700.1, read as the reverse complement.
CGGCCGGCCTGATGTTCGCGCTCGGCATCATCGACAAGCTCGACCCGACCGACCTCACCGGCGGCCTACTGATTGCAGGCACCGGCACGATCGACGACGAGGGCCGGGTGGGCCCGATCGGCGGCATCCCGCAGAAGCTCGTCGCCGCCAAGAGCGCCAACGCCAAGTTCTTCCTCACTCCGGAGGCCAACTGCGCCGAGGCGGTGGCGAACGCCCAGCCCGGCCTGCCACTGGTGCGGGTGACCGACATCGACAACGCCCTTGCCGCCCTGGACGCCATGCGGGCCGGACGGCAGCCGACACTGTGCGAAGCGAAATGATCGCAGCCGTACGCTGGACGCCTCGCGCACAGCAACCCTTGCGGAGCTGATCACCGTGGTCATTCGTAGCCCCCTGCCCCGGATGAGCCGGCGCGGCCGTGTGACGGTCGCCGTCCTCATCGGCGTGTTCCTGTTCTTTACGCTGCTCGGCTGGGTGGTCGACGCCTGGACGGACTGGCTGTGGTTCGACGATGTGCACTACACCCAGGTGTTCACGCACATCCTGCAGACGAGAATCGTGCTGTTCCTCGTCTTCGGCGTGGCCATGGCCGTGATCGTGACGGCGAACCTCTACCTCGCGTACCGGCTGCGCCCGCTGCTCCATCCGCACTCCCCGGAGCAGCAGACCCTCGAGCGGTACCGGGTGGTGCTCACCCCGCGGATCGGTACCTGGATCGGCCTGACCGGCGCGCTCATCGGATTCTTCACCGGGCTCTCCGCGCAGGGCCACTGGCAGGAATGGATGCTGTTCCGCAACGGCGGAAGCTTCGGCGTCAAGGACCCGCAGTTCGGCATCGACGTCGGGTTCTACGTCTTCGAGTACCCGTTCTGGCGGTACCTCGTCGGCGCGGCGCTGACCGCCGTGGTGCTCTCGGTGCTCGGCGCGCTCGCGGTCCACTACCTGTACGGCGGGGTTCGGCTCACCGGCGCGGGCGACCGGATGACCAACGCGGCCCGGGCGCACCTGACCACGCTGATCGCGGTCTTCGTCCTGTTCAAGGCGGTCTCGTACTTCCTCGACCGGCGTGGGTCGCTACTCGCGCACAATGAGGGCACCGACCTTTACGGCGCCGGCTACACCGTGGTCAACGCGCTGCTGCCGGCGAAGGAGATCCTGACGTACATCTCGATCGTGGTGGCGCTGGCGATCGTGCTGTTCTCCAACGCGTTCATGCGCAACCTCGTGTGGCCCGGGATCTCGCTGGCGCTGCTGGCGATCTCCGCGATCGCGATCGGCGGGATCTACCCGTGGGCCGTGCAGTCGTTCACGGTCAACCCGAGTCCGCGGGACAAGGAGGCGCCGTACATCGCGCTCAGCATCGCGGCGACCCGGGCGGCGTACGGGCTGGACGCCAGCAAGACCGTGCCGTACCCGGCCAACAACCTGACCCCGCCGAAGGAACTGGCCACCGACACGTCGATCGTGCCGAACATCCGGCTGCTCGACCCGGCGATCGTCGCGGACACGTACACCCAGCTCCAGCAGGTGCGCAGCTTCTACGACTTCGGCGCCAAGCTCGACATCGACCGGTACACGGTCGACCGCGTGCTGCAGGACTACGTCGTCGGGGTGCGCGAGCTCGACCCCAGCAAGCTCAAGGATGCCCAGACCAACTGGCAGAACCGGCACTCGGTCTACACCCACGGTTACGGGCTCGTCGCCGCGCCGGCCAACAGCACGGCCTGCGGCGGCCAGCCGTTCTTCGTGTCCGGATTCCTGAACTCGCAGAAGAGCGAGACCAACGAGGCGTGCTCGTCGCCGACCGAGCAGATCCCGGTCAGCCAGCCGCGCATCTACTACGGCGAGCGGCTCACCGACTACGCGGTCGTGGGCCGGCAGAACAACAGCAACGTCGAGTACGACCGGCCGACCGGCGAGACGGACGCGCAGTACTACACGTACACCGGGTCGGGCGGCGTGGACATCGGCTCGATGTGGCGACGGGTGCTCTACGCGGTCAAGTACCGTGAGGCCAACTTCCTGCTCTCCGACGCGGTGAACGACAACTCCAAGCTGCTCTACATCCGCGACCCGCGATCGCGCGTGCAGAAGGTCGCGCCGTTCCTCACCCTCGACGGCGACCCGTACCCCGCGGTCATCGGTGGCCGGGTGATGTGGCTGCTCGACGGGTACACGACGTCGGCGAACTACCCGTACTCCCAGCGGGTCAACCTGGAACAGGCGACGGCCGACGCGCTCACGGGTACCGGCACCTTCCGCCAGCAGCGGCAGACGATCAACTACATCAGGAACTCGGTCAAGGCCACGGTCGACGCGTACGACGGCACCGTGACGCTCTACGCCTTCGACGACACGGATCCCATGCTCAAGGCGTGGAACAAGGCGTTCGGCGGCGACTTGATCAAGCCGCGGTCGGCCGTCCCCGAGGACCTCGCCGCGCATTTCCGGTACCCCGCCGACCTGTTCAAGGTGCAGCGGGACCTGCTCGCCCGGTTCCACGTCACCGAGCCGACCGAGTTCTTCTCCGGCCCCAACTTCTGGCAGGTGCCGGAGGACCCGACCGATCCGAACAAGGGCCTGAAGCAGCCGCCGTACTACCTGCTGACGAGGCTGCCCGGCCAGGACGACACGCGGTTCCAGCTCGTCGCGGCGGTCACCCCGACCGGCCGGCAGAACCTCGCCGCGCTGATCTCCGGGTCGTATGTGGACGGCAAGCCCGCGCTCGAGGTGCTCGAGCTGCCGAAGGAGAACCGGATTCCCGGCCCCGGACAGGCCCAGCAGACCATGCAGAACGAACCGTCCATCCGTACGCAGCTGAACCTACTGACCTCTCAGACATCGAGTGTCGTCTATGGAAATCTGCTGTCGCTTCCGTTCGGCAGCGGCACCCTCTATGTGGAGCCGGTGTACCTGAAGAGCACCAACGTGGAGAACTCGTACCCTCTGATGAAGAAGGTGCTGGTGAGCTACGGCGACAAGGTCGCGCTCGCCGACACCCTGTCCGCCGGCATCCAGCAGCTCGTCGAGCCGGGCAGCGCGCCGCCTGCCGGCGGCAATCAGACGCCACCGCCGAACACCGGCAACCAGCCGCCGGCCGGCAGCGACCTGGCGGCCGCGGCGGCGAACCTGCGGAAGGCGATCGACGACCTCCGGGCCGCCCAGGCATCCGGCGACCTCTCCGCGCTGGGAAGGGCGCTACAGAATCTGGACACGGCGCTCAAGGCGTTCGAGGAGGCACAGAAGGCGGCAGGCATCACGCCGCCCAGCCCCACGGCGACGCCCTCCGGCTCGCCGTCATCGTCACCGCCGGGCTAGGCGGCAGACAGCACACAGGTCGTTTTGCGGGTGTGGCCCGGCGTGCGCTACTGTTGGCTGGTCGACGCGGGGTGGAGCAGCTCGGTAGCTCGCTGGGCTCATAACCCAGAGGTCAGAGGTTCAAATCCTCTCCCCGCTACCAGGCAGAACGGGCACTCAGAGATCATCTGAGTGCCCGTTTTCGTCGTTCGTGCTAACGGATTCGCTAACGAAGTCCTCCGTGCCGGGGTCCACGAACAGCGCAGCGATGATGCCGGCGGCTTCCCGGTCCATGCCCGGGAGCGCGTGCTGGTAGACGCTCGCCGTGAAGGCCTCGGAGACGTGGCCGAGGCGGGCGCTAACAGTCTTGAGGTGCACACCGGCCTTGAGCGGGCATAGACATTGACGGATGTCGTTGACACGTACGTGTCAGCCGGCGACCGTCCCGGAGTGCGCGGGGTGTGGGGATGGGTCGGCCGAGTCGCCAGCAGGCGTCGATGAGCCGGGCGACGTGGGTGCCATCGGGGTCGGCGTGTAGGTCGATGGTGTCGCCGGTGAGCCGGGCGGAGCGGTGGCCGGTGGGTTCGGTGGACTTGGTGGCGTACTTGGCGAGGTAGCCGGCGGCCATGCTGTCGGTGACCTCACCGCGGCCGATCAAGGTGAGTGGCCGCAGGTCGAGCTGTTCGCCCCAAGCGATCGGCCAGCCGGCGAGCTGGTCGGGGTGCGGTGGGGTGGCGAACGCGACCTGTTGTGCGGCATGCCGGATGGCATCTTGCAGGTCGTCGACGGTCATCCCGGGTGGCGGGGGCGCGAAGACCTGCTCGATGACGGCGTAGCCACGGTGGTGTTCCTCGGCCTGGACGAGGACGAACGGGCTGTCGGGTCGGCGGCTTCTGCACTCTGGATGACAGTCCAGTGCCCGCGCCCACTCCGGCGGACCCGCGCCCTCCTCGCCAATTGGGAGACCGACCCTGACCCGTCTCCCAGGATGCCCGGTGTCCACCGCCTGCTTCGCGGACGCCATGGTGAGCACCAGGTTGGTGCCGGTGTCCCCGTCGGGCACCGGGTAGATGTCTTCAGCTCGTCGATCCCCCGCTGGTGCCGGCAACGCCGCCAGGCCGGCCTGGCGCCAGCGGCGCAGCGCGGCATCTGACGGTCGCCACGTCGGTCGGGCTGCAGCCAGTCGGACGGTGCACGGCGATGCTCGCCGCCGTCCGGGACGGGCAGATCGTGCACCGCGCCTCCATGTTCGGGCTCATGGCCGTCCGCCGCGCCCGCGCCGACGGCATCCCGGTGCACCTGGTGGCGCATGAGGACTTTACTGGTCCTTCGCCGCTGATCCGCACGGGTTCCGGACTGAACCCTGGGCGGCACGCTGTCGCCGCGCATCATCTGACTGGGCCGGTCGCCGGTCCCGCCGTCGTGCGGACCTCTGACACGCATCACTAGGGAGGCCCTCTCGCCCCGCCGCTGTCGCAGCGCAGCCGTTGCCCTTGACGGTACGGGGTCACTCGCACAGCTAGATGCGGTACAGAAGCCGCCCGGTGCCTGGGTCCTGCCCGTATCGCCGGCACATCTCGATCAGGATGTCTTCGTGGCTGACGGCCACATTCATCACTGTGTCGTTGCCGCCGTAGTAGATGAGCAGACTGCCGTCTGGCTGGCGCAGCATCGCGCAGGAGAACACCACGTTCGGCACGTGGACATAGTCGTTGTCCTCGACTCGGCAGTCAGCCCGGGACGGAAACAGCACCGGGATGCTCGACATCTGGACCATGCGCGGCTGTCGCAGGTCGTGTAGCGCGATGCCGAGCACATATGGGTTGCCGTCCATCGTAGTCCGCACACCGTGGAAGAGGTTCAGCCAGCCGTGGTCGGTCTTGACCGGCGGCGCGCACGGGCCGATCTTGTCGGCAAACGCGCTCGGGCTGCCGCGCGTACGCATCACGGGCTCGTCAACGACGTCCCAGGGCCCGGTACGGAAGTCTTCGGCGGAGCCGATGCGGATTTCCTGGAACATGCCGCCGGTGTCCGTGGGCAGCGCGTCATTGGGGCGGAACAGGCCGACGTAGCGGCCGTCGATGCGCTCCGGAAAGAGAACAACGTTGCGCATGTCGCGTTGCAGTACCGCCCCGAACCGGGTTACCGAGGTGAAGTCGTCGCTGACCGCAAGTAGCACGCGAACCCGATTGGGGATCTCTGCGGCGTAGGCGCTGTAGGTGATGGCGTAGGTGCCGTCAATCGGGTTGATCCGGGCGTCCTCCACCCCGCCGGCCTCCATCTCGATAATTTCCGCCCGGTCGGGGCCAGGGGCGAGCGGGTCGTCGGCGGTGGCCGGCTTGAGGAATGGATGCGGGTCGACCCGCCAGTCGGTAATGCCGTTGTCGCTGCGCGCTAGGCCCAGGACGCTGATGCCGCACCGCAGGTGGGACCGGAACAGCATCACCGTCTCGGAATCGATCACGGCTACGCCGCCATTGTGGACGGTTACTACCTGAAGATGCGGCTCCGTCCACGCGTCGTTGACATGATGTGCGGTCAGGATGGGGTTGCCGTCGTACCGCAGCGCCGGCTCGTTGAGCGAGACGACGCCGCTGCGGCCATTGCCGAACTCGACTATCCGCTCCACACGAACTCCTTAGATCGCCAAGCAGAGCCCGCCGGACGCGGTGCATCATCGCATGAGCAGAGCCGGTAGCGCGCTCTTCGAACTGGCCACCTGGCGAACCGCCGGGGGAGTAGGGCCGTCGAAGTCCCTGGTCGCCTAGGGCGGCGTTGCCCAGGCGGGCAATGGACCATTCCCGGTAAGGGCGGGTCACGCTGAGTGACTCCGTCGGCGGGACGGGGTGGTACGTTGAAGCTGTTGGGATGCATCAAGACTGCCACCTGCGGTCCAGAAATGGGTAGTTCCCACCGGAAGCCTCATTCGAGGTCGGGCCTACCAGCGCTCCACCAGATGCTCGCGGCCCGACGGCGGATCATACGACTCCGGCCAGTAGTCGACGACCCGAGTAATCAGCCCGTCATCGGAAAGCTCGAACCACACACAGGCGTCTTGGTGCTCAGCGCCGACGCGTGCATCGATCCACGCCACCGCATAGCGGCCATCGGCGACGATGCGACGTACCCGAAGATGCCAGTCTCCGGGGTATTCCTGATTGAATTTCATGAAAGCCGAACTGCCACGGATCCGTTCACGGGTCTGCGGCATCTCGTACACCATGTCTTCGGTGAGCAGATCGCTAAGCCGTTGCCAGTCGCCCAGCTCGGCGCTGTCAACGTAAACGCGGACAGCCTCTCGGGTTCTCGATGTCTCGTCCACGGGCCGCACGCTACACGGCAGCGCCGACAGCGTTTGCCTGTACCGGCGGGTGATTTTCTGTGGCCGATCATGTGGTGCGGCCGTGTTTCGTGGTGGAGCGGGACCAGGGCGGGCCACGATGGCGCTGATGCGCTAGGGGCAGAGGCTGACCCGCCGTAGAGCCTTGAAGGTGGTCTTGAGCAGCGAGTTGGTCCGTTCAGCCTGGGATCGCAAGTGCGCCTGGATGAGGTTGGTGGTCTTCTGGTCGTCGGTGTGCCGACCTGCGGCCGGTTTCTTGATCGGGATGCGGACCGTGGTGGCTTCGCCTCAGGATGCGGACCGTGGTGGCTTCGCCTCAGTAGCCCAGGTCGGCCAGGGTGGGCAGGTCCGACGCGGCCAGGGCGAGCATGGGCAGGACCTCGTGGTGGCGTACGCAGGCCGTGTCGTGCTCACGGCCGTGTCGTACCTGGGAGGTCCACAGTGGCCAGCCATCGGGGGCGGAGACGACCTGGACGTTGCCGCCGTGGTGGTGATGCTTTCCTGACCACCACAGGTCCACCCCAGGCGTCGGGCCAGGTGTGGCGACCCGGTCGGTTTCGATCAACGTCCCGTCGAGGTTGACGTGGCTGTACCCGGCAGCCTTGGCGGCCAGCAGCGCTCCGTGAGGGCTGGGCCGGCGTTCGGCGAGCGCGTCGATGCCTTCGTGCAGGTATCGGTAGGCGGTTGACCCGCAGATGGCGTTGTCGGCGGCCAACTGGGTCAATCGGGTGCGCCGGTGCGGCCCGCAACCGGCGGTCGCGTCTCGGCGGCTCATGCACCACGGGTGGCTGGGGCAGCGGTGTCACCGCCGGAGCCATCGCATGCGAAAAAGCGTAGGATGACGGTGTCGCCCAGGACCCCGGTGGCAGACAGTCCTCCGCCGGTGGACGCACCGCCTCCAATCGAGGCCAGCATGGCCGGGCACCCCACATGAGCCATCAATACGAGTCCCAGCTTCGATGTCGCACGCATCCGAGGCTTAGCGCGGCCCGTCGGGCACCTCAAATGGCTGCCGGTGGCCCGAGGAGACGGTCGGTGATGCGGCGGCCACCAATCGACGTCTACTTCGGTGCCGGGGTCGCGGGCGACGGGAGCCCGGACTCACGCAGCACCGTTCCGCTGGCCGACGACCGGGTTCTCGATCCGATCCCGTTCGTCGCCGAAGCCGCACGCCGTGATGTCGCAGACATCGTCGCTGCAGATTTATTGTGATCAATTGAGTTAGATGAGCTGAGAGGCGGCGGTTGTGATGACGGCAATGCAAAACCGGACCGACCCACCGGGCCCGGACCCCACTGCGACCGGCCCGGGCGGCGAGTCCGGCCAGCGGCGTACGCGGCTGAACGTACCGCGCAGCCGGATGGGCGGGGCCTGGGTGACGCTACTGACGGCGTCATTCGTCTTGCTACTCCTGCTGGTCTTCATCCTGCAGAACGGGCAGCGGGCCGAGGTGTCGTTCTTCGGCGCGCACGGGCACCTACCGATGGGAGTGGCGCTCCTGCTGGCGGCAATCTTCGGCGTCCTACTCGTGGCGCTTCCAGGTACCGCCCGCATCATCCAGCTACGGATGTTGAACCACCGCCGCGCCAGCGACGCCGCACCCCAGCCGGGCTCTGCGGCCGCCCCGCCGGACGACCCCGCGGGCACGTAGCCCGATCGCTGCTCCACGCGGTGTCCAGCGTGGACTAGCCAACACCACCAGCCCGCACCAGCCGGCGCCGCCTTGCCCCGGCTCACGTACCGCCACATCAGATCAAGCAGAGGAACGATTGCCATGTCCACCAACGCCACCGCACGTGCCACGGTCGTTGCCCCGTCGCCGCCGTCGACACCTCGGCTGGTCCTTCCGCCCGCCCGGGCCGGTCAGGCGGTCCTGGACGGCGGATGGTGGCCGCGGTCCTGGGACCCGGTGGCCGAGCTGCCCGGCCTCGTGGCGGCACTTTCCGACCGGTACGGGCCGATCCGGCAGTTGATGCTCAACAGCGGCACGTGGGACGGCCGCTTCCGCCGACTCGCAGTCGGCACCGCGGTGGTACGGATGGGTTGGTTCGCCAGCCTGGATCCGGCCGTGTTGATTGCCACCACGGGCAGCGGTGACCAGCTCGACATCCTCGTGGTTCCGCCCAAGACTCTGCCCGAGGCCGCCAAGCTAGCGATGACCGCTGCGATTGAGCCGACAAACATCACACGAGCGCCGGACATCCTCGCCGCTACCCCCGCCGCGCCGTCGCCGGATCCGGCCGACGGCACCGACCAGAACGCCGTGTGGGATAACGAAGGCGGCCACATCCCCACCTCCCACCCGCACCGGCCCGCAAACGCATTTACCACCGTCATTCCGGGCACGGTCTTGACCTCGCCGACTCGTAAAGGCGTCGGCCGCGTGGTGCCGGTGGCGACGTGATGTTCAGGCTGTAGCCGCCCTGACGGGGGTGATGACCGACCTCAACGCCACCGTCGGGCCGGCGAATGGTCACCCGGACCGTCGGGCCGGCGAATGGTCACCCGGCTTGGTGGCCCGCAGCGGCCGGCCGACATCGTGCAGGTGCCGCACGGCCGCGGCGTACGAGCGCAGCAGGGTGGTCTCGCAGTATGCGAGATTGTGCTGGCGGCAGAACGCCCTGATGAGGGGTTGGGAGCGGCTCAAGTTCGGGCGGGGCATGCTGGGGAACAGGTGGTGCTCGATCTGGTAGTTCAGGCCGCCGAGTGCGAAGTCGATCAGCCGGCTGCCGTGCACGTTGCGGGAGGTGAGCACCTGCCGGCGCAGGAAGTCGCTCTGGTCGTCGACCGCGAGTATCGGCATGCCCTTGTGGTTTGGAGCGAACGAGCATCCGAGGTAGAGGCCGAACAGCGCCTGCTGGACGACGATGAACACAACCGCCTTGACCGGCGACAGCACCAGCAGCACCAACGTCAGGTAGCCAGCGGCGTGCAGACCGAGCATGAGCGCCTCCCAGGAGCGGTGGCGAAGGCCCCGACTGGCGACAGCCTGCACGCTGGACACATGCAGCTGAACCGCCTCCAACAGCAGAAGGGGAAAGAACAGGTACCGCTGATGCCGCGCTATGAAGCGGAGCAGGCGGCCACGTTTGGCGCGCGCCTGTCCAACGGTGAACGCCAGCGCCCCGATGTCGAGGTCCGGATCCTTGTCTTCCTGGTTGGGGTGAGCGTGGTGTCGGTTGTGCTTGTCCACCCACCAGCCGTAGCTCAGCCCGATGGCCAGGTTGCCGTGCACCAGGCCCACTACGTAGTTGGCCCACTTGGAACGGAAGATCTGCCGGTGCCCCGCGTCG
>JAEHDK010000699.1 GCA_016880465.1 Micromonosporaceae bacterium | reverse complement strand
TGTCGATCTCGGTGACCCCGCGGTCCGCGGTCACCGACGCGTCGCCGCCGCCCTGCCGCGACAGGGCCCGGAGGGTCCAGTTGCCCGGTGCGGCGAAGAACCGGAACTGCCCGGCCGGTGATGTGACGACCTCGGCGGTGAACTCGCCGCCCGCGTCGAGCAGCCGGACGTACGCGCCGGCCACCGGCTCACCGGCGGACCCGGAAACCCGGCCGGTGATCACGGTCGCCCGGGCCAGGTCCACAGTGGACGGCAACGGGGCCGCCTGGTCCGGTGCCGCGCACCCGGATGTGTCGATCGCCATCAGGCCTCCCCCGGCTCGTCCCCGAGCGCGACCGGTACGCCGACGAGCGAGCCGTACTCGGTCCAGGAGCCGTCGTAGTTCTTCACATCGCCGTGCCCGAGCAGCTCCCGCAGCACGAACCAGGTGTGCGAGGACCGCTCGCCGATCCGGCAGTACGCGATGGTGGACCGCGCCCCGTCGAGGCCGGCCGCGCCGTACAGCGCGCGCAGCTCGTCGTCCGACTTGAACGTGCCGTCCTCGTTGGCGGCCTTGCTCCACGGCACGCTCAGCGCGGTCGGGATGTGTCCGGCCCGCTGCGCCTGCTCCTGCGGCAGGTGGGCCGGGGCCAGCAGGCGGCCGGCGTACTCGTCGGGGGAGCGTACGTCGACCAGGTTCTTGTTGCCGATCGCGGACACCACCTCGTCGCGGAAGGCCCGGATCGACAGGTCCTGGTCGGTCGCCGCGTACCGGGTCGCCGGGCGGTGCACCGGTTCGGTGGTCAGCGGTCGGTTGTCCAGCTCCCACTTCTTGCGCCCGCCGTCGAGCAGCCGTGCGTCGCGGTGCCCGTAGAGGGTGAAGTACCAGTACGCGTACGCCGCGAACCAGTTGTTGTTGCCGCCGTACAGGATGACGGTGTCGTCGTTGCCGATACCCCGCTCGGACAGCAGGGCCTCGAACTGCTGGCGGTTCACGAAGTCCCGGCGGACCGGGTCCTGCAGATCCGTCTTCCAGTCCAGCTTCACGGCGCCCGGCAGGTGCCCGGCGTCGTAGGCGGTGGTGTCCTCGTCGACCTCGACGAACACGACACCGTCGGCGCCCAGGCTCTTCTCGGCCCAGTCGGCGGAGACGAGGGCGGTGTCACGACTCATGCTTGCTCCTTAGACCAGGGTCGCGTCGACGTCGACCCGGCTGGGCCGGCGACGGATCACATGGAGGCTGATTAGCGGGTACCCGCGGCAGGCGAGGCAGCGGCCGAAGGCCGGATTGAGGAACGCGGCGACCAGGGCCGCCGAGCCGGACGATGAGCCACGCGCCGAACCGGGGCCCCCGGGGGTCGAGATGCATTGTCGATCCTCCTGACGAACGGCGGGAACGGGTCCGTCGGGCGACGCCGGTAGCGGGCAGGAGGTGAGTTAGCGCACGCGAACGGTCGCCGCCGTCAGCGGCAGCGACACAGGCAGGTGGCCACGCGGCACAAATCGACCGCGCGCCGCTTGGTGAGCAGCGTGCTCATGTCTGCGGAGCTTACACCGGGGGTACCCGTTCGCCCAGCGGATCAGCCGGTGAGCGGAACACCGCGGGCCGACGCGGTGATCGCGAGGCCGTCGGGCCGGGCGCTGACATCGTCGATCTTCAGCCGGAACGGCAGCGGCGGCAGGGCGACCTCGGCGACGAGCCGCTGCCGGTACGAGTCGAGCAGCCGTTGCGCTGCCGGCGGGAGCGTCACGCCCTCGGCCCTCAGCTCGGTAACCGCCACCCGGACCTTCCCGGCGTCGATGCCGACCACGGCCAGTCCCACCGCGGTGAACGGCAGCCCGGCGATCGACATCGGCAGCCGCAGCCGCAGCTTGCCGTCCTGTTCGGACACCGTGAGCCCGGGCGCGACCGAGACCGAGCCGCCGCCCGACGCGCCGAGCCGCTCGGTCGCGGCCGCGACGAGCGCCTGGACGCTGTCGTACCCGACGGTCGCGGTGCCGGTGATCCGGTCGGCGGTGACCTGCCCGTCGCCGGAGACCAGCGCGTTCAGGTCGGCCTTCACCCCCATCGCGTGTACGTCGAGGACCGGCAGCCGGATGCCTTCCTTCTCGACGTTCCGGAGCACGATGGTGATCTCCTGGTACGTCCCGTCGGCCACCTGGGTGAGGAACGGGAAGCCGCCCACGGTCACCTCGGGCTCGCTGGACGACACGCCGAGCCGGCGCATCTGTTCGCCGGACTTGTCGGCGATCGTCCGCTCGGCGGCCCAGGCGCTGACCCGGTCGGCCGCGAAGAGCAGTCCCCCGAGCAGGACGAACACGACGACCAGCCAGACACCCACCTTGCGGCCACGACGAGCCATCTCTGCCTCCCCACTTTGCCCGTTCCCGGGTCTCAGCCGCCGGCGACCTTCGGCACCAGGAACAGCACGCTGACCACGTACAGCGCCGGTGCGGCCAGCGCGAACCCGCCCAGCGGGCCCTGCATGTGCCGGGCCACCCACAGCGACCCGGGTTCGCCGGCCAGTTGCCGGCCGGCCTCGCTGTACCCCGCGGAGAGATCGGCGAGCACCGCGGCGAGGGCCGCCACGAACCCGACCACGGCGCCCTTGGCAGGATCGAGGCCCTGGAACCACGAGCCTAGGAACGCACCGGCCGCACTGCCCAGCATCGCGCCGATGACGATCCCCGAGGCACCGCGCGGCACCTGCGGCGCGAGCCGGGGGAACGGCGCGATGACATCCACGATCCGCGCGACGACGAGGCTGAGCGCGGTAGAGGTCAGCCCGACCACGATCGCCTGGGTACCCGCCGACACGCGCGTCAACACTATGAGCGTGGCGAACGCCACGACACCCACGACAACCACGAGGGTGGCGCTGAGCGACTCGGTGGCCCGTACCCGGCTGGTCTTGCGGGCGAGCTGGCCGATCACGCCCGCGATCAGGCCGGCCACGGCCGAGTAGCCCAATCCGGCCATCGAGGCCTTGGCCGGCACCACCGCCGCGAGATCGGCCAGGACGGCGGTGAACAGGCCCACGGCGGCGACCACGCGCGGGGCGGGCGGGCGGATCGCGACCGTCCAGGAGATGACGAAGAGGGCCTGCACCCCGAGAACCACGACGGCGAACGGCGCCCGGGCCGCGCCCACGCCGGCGGTCTGGGCTCCGAAGATCAGCCCGATGCCCACCAACCCGGCGAAGCCGGCGATCGTCAGCGACAGTAGCCGGCGGACCGGCGCCACCGCCGGAGCACGATCCGGCCCGGCGGGTTCGACCTCCGGCTCGACCGGTGGCTCACCCGGGAGCCGACGGACCCGCCGGGCGCTGGCCCGCTCCCGGCGCTCGGCGTCCCAG
>JAEHDK010000698.1 GCA_016880465.1 Micromonosporaceae bacterium | reverse complement strand
GCCGCCCGGCCCGCCCCGCCCAGCAGTCCGGGCAGCGCGTGCAACAGGTCGCGCCCGACGAGCACGTCGTACGGCCGGTCGCCACCGACCTCGACCACCGTGGGTGTCATCGCGGACGAGACTACCCGGACGTCCGGCTGCCGGCCGCAGTGCGATAACGGAACCGCGGTGCCGGCCCGGGAACCGGATACCGTACGTGGCGAGTCTTACCATTGGCCGACCGATACGGGGAGGTACCGATGGTGCACCGCCGGGTCGCGCTCGCCGGCGCGATGCCTGGCGGGACTTCCCGGTGGGGCGGCACCCGCGGCCGATCGGGTTCATCGGTTCGGCGCCGTCCGGGCCCGGGTTCCGCACCGACGACGCGAAGCTCGCCGCGCTCGCCGGCCGGTACGAGCTGGCCACCTCGTTGCCCCACCGGCCCGGCCACTGTGCCGGTCTCACTCGCGGACGGCACGTTCCCGATGCCGATCATCACGGCGGCCGACGCGTACGACCGGCTGACCGGCACGGGCGAACCGGACCCGACGGGCGCGGCGGTGCCGCCGCTGCGGATCACCGACGTGCGGCTCGGCACCGCCGAGTTCCTCACCGACGGCGGCCGGCTTGCGCTGCCGCCTGGCTGTTCGACTCGGCGGACATGCTGGGCCCACTCGGCTGGCCGGCGCTGACTGCCGAGGCGTTCTGGCGGTTCGGCAAGCTGCCGTACGGCCTCGGCGGCTTCGACAACGACGTCAGCGCCGACGGACTCACGCTGCGGGTGGCGCTGCCGGCGCCGCCGGAACGACTGTGCCCCGGCCAACCGGTCATGCGGTACGACCCGGTGGTCACCGAGTCGGCCACCGCGGTCGCCGTCGGCATTCGTATGGTGCCCACCGGCGAGGTGGCACCCGGCGAGGTGGGCACCATTCCCTGCTACGAGACGGGCTCCGCCAGCTATGCCCGCCACGAGGTGCGGCTCGCCGCGCCGCTGGGCGACCGGGTGGTGGTCAGCGCGTACGGCGCAGGGCCCGTCGCGGTCACCCCGCAGCGATGACCCGCAGCACCTCGGCCGCCACCTCGTCCGGGGTCCGCCCGTCGGTGGCCACGGTCGCGGAGGCCACCTCCTCGTAGAGCGGCCGCCGCTGCTCCAGTTGATGCCGCAGCGTGGCCCGCGGGTTGACCGCCAGCAGCGGCCGGCTCTGGCCGAGGCCCACCCGCTGCGCGGCCGTGGCCAGCTCGGCGCTGAGGTAGACGACCGGATGTCCGCGCAGCAGCGACCGGGTCTCCGGGGTGAGGATCGAGCCGCCGCCGAGCGCCAGCACCCCGTCGAAGGAGGCCAGTGCCGCGGCCACCGCGGCCCGTTCGAGGGTACGGAAGGCCGCCTCGCCGTCGTCGAAGAAGATCTCCGGGATCGGCTTGCCCGCCGATGCTTCGATATCGGCGTCGGTGTCCCGGAACGGCACGCCGAGCGCGGCGGCGACCAGCTCGCCGGTGACCGTCTTGCCGGCACCGGGCGGGCCGACGAGGACGCAGCGCGGGCTCACCGGATGACCAGGTGGTCGAGGTACCCGGCGAGGTTGCGGCGCAGCTCGGCCACCGAGTCGCCGCCGAACTTCTCGGTGGCCGCCTCACCGAGCACCAGCGCCACCATGGCCTCGGCGACGACCGCGGCGGCGGATACCGCGCACACGTCCGAGCGCTGGTTGATCGCCGTCGCCGGTGCGCCGGTACTGACATCCACAGTGGACAGTGGTCGGTTGAGCGAGGAGATCGGCTTCATCGCGGCGCGTACGCGCAGTGGCTCACCGGTCGTCATCCCGCCCTCGACGCCACCGGCCCGGTCCGTCATCCGGCGGACGCCGTCGGGCGTCGGCACGATCTCGTCGTGCGCCTGCGAACCCCGGGACCGGGCCTGGGTGAACGCGTCGCCGATCTCGACGCCCTTGATCGCCTGGATCGAGCACAGCGCCGCGGCCAGCCGGCCGTCGAGCCGCCGGTCCCACTGGGTGTGCGTGCCGAGCCCCGGCGGTACCCTGTACGCGAGCACCTCGACCACGCCGCCGAGCGTGTCCGCGTCCCGCTTGGCCGCATCGATCTCGGCGACCATCCGGGCGCTCGTCTCCGGATCGAGGCAGCGTACGGGGTCGGCGTCGATCCGCGCGGCATCGGCCGGAACGGGCACGGTACCGCGCGGGACGGCTACCGAGCCCAGCTCGACGACGTGCGACACGATCTGGATGCCGAGGCCCTGGTACAGCAGCGCCTTCGCGACCGCACCGACGGCTACCCGGGCGGCCGTCTCCCGCGCGCTGGCCCGTTCCAGCACGGGGCGGGCGTCGGTGTGCCCGTACTTCTGCATGCCGGCGAGGTCGGCGTGGCCGGGCCGGGGGCGGGTCAGCGGCGCGTTACGGGCAAGGCCGGCCAGCTCGGCCGCGGCCACCGGATCGGCCGCCATGACCTTCTCCCACTTGGGCCACTCGGTGTTGCCGACCCGGATCGCCACCGGGCTGCCGAGCGTGGTGCCGTGCCGTACGCCGGCCACCAGCTCGACCTCGTCCTGTTCGAAGCTCATCCGCGCGCCGCGCCCGTACCCGAGCCGCCGGCGGCGCAGCTCGTGCACGATGTCGGCACTCGTGATGGCCACCCCGGCCGGTACGCCCTCGAGGATCGCGACCAGCGCACGGCCGTGCGACTCACCCGCGGTCAACCAGCGCCACACGATCAGCAGTCTGTCACGCGGCCGTGGCCGCCCCGACCGCACCCCGCAGTGCCGCCCGCATTGCGGCCACCGGCGCCGGGACGCCGGTGAACAGGGCGAACTGGCGGGCCGCCTGGGCCAGCAGCAGCTCGTGGCCGGACACCACCCGGCAGCCGGCGGCCGCCGCCGCGGCAGCGAGCGGGGTCGGCCACGGATGGTAGAGCGCATCGAGGAGCACAGTGGACTGTCCCCATGCGACGGTCGCGGCGAGCGGGTCGGCCGCACCGGCGGGAACGGTCGAGATGACCACGTCGGCTCCGCACGCGGTCGCCGCCGCGGACCGGTCCGCAGCGGCCGCGGACCAGTCCACATGAGACAGTTCCAGGCCCAGCGCACCGGCGACCGGGCGCAGCGCCTCCGGCGGCCGCCGGGCGACCACGGTGACCGCGCTGACCCCGAGGTCCCGCGCGGCGGCGAGGGCCGTCCAGCCGAGCTTCTCGGCGAAGCGCGCGATCGCGGCGGCCGGCGGGAGAGTCTCGACGAGATTCTCCCCTTCGCGCAGGAGCGCGAAGGCCCCCTCGATGCGATCGTCGGTCTCCT
>JAEHDK010000697.1 GCA_016880465.1 Micromonosporaceae bacterium | reverse complement strand
GGAGCAGCGCGGCGAGCCCGGCGACCTCCAGGCGGTCGTCGCCGGCACCGACCCGGCCGTCGATCAGCCCGTCGGTGTAGAGCAGCAGGCACCAGTCGCCGGCGTCGAGCGCGATCCGCGTCGCGGTGCGGGGCGCGGTGACGTCCACGCCCAGTACGACGTCCCCGCTGCCGCGCAGCACCTCGACCGAGCCGCCGCGCAGCAACATCGGCGGCGGGTGCCCGGCCAGCCGCATCAGCAGCGCACCGTCGCCGAGGTCGACCCGTACGGTCGCCATCGTGGTGAAGATCTCCTCCATCCGGCGCTCGCTGACGAGCACCTGCTCGACGGCCGGCAGGACGGCGTCGTCAGGTACGCCGGCGAGGACCAGGGCCCGCCAGGCGACCCGGAGCTCGACGCCGAGGGCGGCCTCGTCGACGCCGTGCCCGCACACGTCGCCGACCATCACCTCGAGCCGGTCGGGAGCGGTCTGTACGACGTCGAAAAAGTCGCCACCCAGCAGGGCGCGCCGGCGGCCCGGACGGTAGAACGAGTGCAGCGCGATCGCCGGCATCTCCATGAGCGGCTGGGGGAGCAGGCCGCGCTCCAGCCGGGCGGACTCGGCCTGGCGCAGCTCGACCTCGCGCAGCCGCCGGGCGCTCTCCTCGGCGCGCTTGCGCTCGACCGCGTAGCGCAGCGCGCGGGTGAGCAGTACCCCGTCGACCTGGGCCTTGGTCAGGTAGTCCTGGGCGCCTTCGGCAACCGCCGCCACGCCGGTGCGGTCGTCGTCGAGGCCGGTGAGCACGCAGACCGCCGCCTGGCTGGCCGTCGCCAGGATCTCGCGCAGCGCGTCCAGCCCGCTGGCGTCCGGCAGGCCGAGGTCGAGCAGGACGCAGTCCACAGTGGACACGAGATCCCGGGCGCCGGCGACGGACGGTACGACCGTGATGTCCACCGGCGCGTTCACCTCGGCGAGCAGCTCCCGGACCAGGAACGCGTCGTCCGCGTCGTCCTCCACGAGCAGGACGCGGAGCCGGTCGGTCGGGGTGCTGGCCTGGGCGTCGCCGCGGGCGGTCAGCTGGCGCGGAGGGAGGGCCGCGTGGCGACCCGTCACGCGCCTGGTCCCCGAAGCAGCATGCGCACCACCCCCTCCGGTGTCGCCGCCGATCGTCCACCACCTCCGCGATCCGGCACAACACGACCCTCGGGATGGAGGAAAATCTGGGCGAGTCGCGGTGATATGCGGTGCTTGGTGGGCCGCCCCGGCCGGCGGCTTGACATGTGACCATCTGGTCACCTATCTTGGCGGCGTGGTGAGCGACGACGACCGGGTGTTCAAGGCACTTGCCGACCCGACGCGACGCTTCCTGCTCGACCTGCTCTTCGCGCGCGACGGCCGCACGCTTACCGAGCTGGAGTCCGAGCTGGAGATGACCCGCTTCGGCGTCATGAAGCACCTGCGGGTGCTCGAAGACGCCGGGCTCGTGCTCACCCGGCGGTCGGGCCGGGAGAAGTTGCACTTCCTGAACGCCGTACCGATCCGGTTGATTCACGACCGGTGGATCGACAAGTACACCGAGCGCCAGGTGTCGGCGCTGGTGAACCTCAAGACCGAGTTGGAGAAGGAATTATGACCACGGCAACGCAGACCGTCCAGGTACACCGGGTGTACATCAAGGCGACGCCGCAGGCGATCTGGGACGCGATCACCAAGCCGGAGTGGACGCAGCAGTACGGGTACGGCGGCGAGGCCGAGTTCGACCTGCGCCCGGGCGGCGCGTACCGGGCCCTGGCCACGACGGAGCTGCTCGCCCACGGCGGACCGGAGGTGATGGTCGACGGCGAGGTCATCCAGGCGGACCCGCCGCGCAAGCTGGTCCAGACCTGGCGCATGCTCATGGACCCCGGGATGGCCGCCGAAGGGTTCACCCGCCTCACGTACGAGATCACGCCGCACGATGCCGGCGTGACGACCCTTACGGTGATCCATGACGTCACCAACGCGCCGCAGCTGGCGGCGGTGGTCGCCGGCGAGATGGAGAGCCAGGGCGCCGGCGGCGGCTGGGCGTTCGTGCTCAGCGCGCTCAAGACCTTGCTGGAGACAGGCAAGCCACTCGAGTGGCCGTGGGCGTCCACCGCCCGGGCCCGGTAGCGGCGATGCCCACGGCGAAGGCCCCGCGGCTGCGGGGCCTTCGCCGTCCAGCTGGGCGCCCCCAGCGGCTCGGCCCGGTGCGCGCCGAGCCGGACCGGCGAGGCAGGATGGACCCAGTTCCCGCGACACCCGGAGGCCCTGATGCCCCTCTCGCTGCCGATCGAGGCCGAAGCCAACAAGCTGCTGGAACGCAGCCCTCTCGCGCTGCTCATCGGCATGGTGCTCGATCAACAGGTGACCATGGAGAAGGCGTTCTCGTCGCCGTACGAGTTGCAGCTGCGGCTCGGTCACGAGTTGGACGCCCGCGAGCTGGCCGCCTACGACCCGGCGGCGCTGACCGAGATCTTCAGCCAGCGCCCGGCGCTGCACCGGTTCCCGAAGGCCAACGCCAAGCGCGTCCAGGAGGTGTGCCAGCTGCTGGTCGAGCGGTACGACGGCGACGCGGCCCGGTTGTGGACCCAGGCCAGGACCGGACCGGAGCTGTTCCGCCGGGTGTCCGAGCTACCCGGCTTCGGCAAGCAGAAGGCGCAGATCTTCGTGGCGCTGCTGGGCAAGCAGTTCGGTGTGCAGCCGGCGGGCTGGCGCGAGGCGGCCGGCATGTTCGGCGACGCCGACGCGCACTACTCCGTCGCGGACATCACCGACGAGGCGTCGCTGCTCAAGGTGCGGGCCCACAAGCAGGAGATGAAGGCCGCGGCCAAGACACGTACGTCCTGAGGTGGACCGCGCGGTGACCGGATCGGTCGACCCCGGACCCGCAGGCACCGCAAAGCTGGGGGTACCGGCCCGGCATGTGTCAGGCTGGGTCCCGTGAAGCGCGCCCAGCGGCCTACGTTGATCACCGATGCGCCGCTCAGCCCGAGCGAGGAGCTGCGCCGCCGGCAGATCCGCTACGCCATCATGATGGGTTTCCGTACGGTCTGCGTGATCCTGGCCGGCGTTCTGGTCCTCGTGCGGGCACCCCTGCTCGCGCTCTGGTTGCCGTTGTGCGGGGTGGGCATGGTGGTGCTCCCGTGGCTGGCGGTGATCCTCGCCAACGACCGGGCCCCGAAGGAGAAGCACCGGCTCGCGCACAAGCTGCACCGCGGGCCGCTCGCCGAGGAGACCCCACCGCAGGCGCTGCCCGCCCCGCCCGACGGCCGGGTGATCGACGCCGAGCCGTAGCGGCCGCCTACGGCCGCGGCGCCGGTTCGCCGGGTTGCGGGCGGGCGC
>JAEHDK010000696.1 GCA_016880465.1 Micromonosporaceae bacterium | reverse complement strand
GCGCCGCGTGTCCGGCCGCTCCGGCGGTCTGCTGGACGAGACCGACGGTCGTGGCCAGCTTGTCGCCGCCCGGTACGCCGGAGCGGCCCCGCTCCCCGGCCAGTACGGCGAGACCGAGTGCCAGCCGAGCTGGGTTGGGCCGGCCGGGAGCGGGCCCGGCGGCCGAGGCAGCGCCGGCGTCCGGCTCCGGCGATGACCCGGGCGGCTCGTGGGTGAGTGGCACCGTGGTGGTCATGCCCTGACGATAAGCGGCAGAGCCGGCACTATCCCTGGATTGCCACGAACCGCCTCACCCAAGGTTGCCCGGCGGTGCGGCACAATTCCGGGGCATGGAGACCTGTCGGGGTACCGGGTGAGCCGGCGGCGGGGCTGGCGGCCGCGGGTGCCCCGCGTCCTGGCCGGTGTCCTCTCGGGCCTCGCCGTGCTGTGCGCGCTGGCCGCGGTGAGCGCGGTGTTCCGGCGCGGGGTGCAGCCGGTACGCGAGACGGTTGAGCTGCTGCTCCTGCCGGCGCCGGCCAACCTCGGCTACGCCGCGTTCGTGGCGACCCTCGCCGCGGCGCTCGCCCGGCGCAAGCGGGTCGCCTGGTGGATCCTGACCGTCTACTTCGGACTCGCCTGCCTGGTCGAGCTGGTCACCACCGTCCTGCTGTGGCTCGCGCCGGGTTCGGTCTACCTGGACGACGCCCGTAGTCCGGTGCACATGCCGTGGTGGGTGCTGCCCGCGGTGCTGCTGAGCACGGTGTTCTCCGGTACCGGGTTCGCCCTGCTGCTGCTCACCCGGCCCGAGTTCGCCGCCAAGGTGCAGCGGGCCAGCGTGGTAAAGGCGATCGGCGCGCTCGTCGGCCTCGTCGGGCTGTTCGTCGTCCTCGGCTGGGGCCTCGTCGTACTGTTCCCCGGCACGCTCGGCGCCGGTGACCGGCTTCCGTACGCGGCGGAGAAGGTGCTGGGCGGCGCCGTGCGGCTGGACCTGCAACGTGCCGGCCGCGCGCCCGGCTGGGTCAACCTGCTGCTCGGCCTGTTCGGCGCGATCGCGCTGTTCGCCGCGCTGCTCACCCTCTTCCGGTCACAGCGCCGGGCCGCCGTACTCAGTCCGGACGACGAGGCGCGCATCCGCGCCCTGCTCGCCGAGCACGGCGAGGTCGACTCGCTCGGCTACTTCGCCACCCGGCGGGACAAGAACGCGGTCTTCTCCCCGACCGGGAAGGCGGCCATCACCTACCGGGTGGTGCACGGGGTGAGCCTCGCCAGCGGCGACCCGGTCGGCGACCCGGAGGCGTGGCCACCGGCGATCGACGCCTGGCTCGCCGTCGCCCGGGACTACGCGTGGATCCCGGCCGTCATCGGCGCATCCGAGGCGGCCGCCCATGCGTACGCGCGCGCCGGCCTCAAGGTGCTCGAACTCGGCGACGAGGCGATCCTGAAAGTACGCGAGTTTACTGTGGACGGTCGTGACATGCGGCCGGTACGGCAGGCGGTGAACCGGATCGAGCGGTCCGGTTACACAGTGCGGATCCGGCGGCACGCGGACGTACCGCCGGCCGAGCTGGCCGAGGCCGTACGGTTGGCCGACGCCTGGCGCGACACCGAGACCGAGCGCGGCTTCTCGATGGCGCTGTCCCGGCTGGCCGATCCGGCCGACGGGCAGTGCGTGCTCGTCCAGGCGCTCCGGCCCGAGGGCGTACCGGCCGCGATGGTTTCCCTCGTACCCTGGGGTAGCACCGGGCTCTCGCTGGACCTGATGCGCCGCGATCGGGACTCCGACAACGGGCTCATCGAGTTCATGGTGACCGCGCTCGTCCGCGAAGCACCGCGGCTCGGGGTCGAGCGCATCTCGTTGAACTTCGCGGTGTTCCGCTCGGCGTTCCAGGAGGGCGCGCGGATCGGGGCCGGGCCGATCCTGCGCGCCTGGCGCCGGCTCCTGCTGTTCTTCTCCCGATGGTGGCAGCTGGAGTCGCTGTACCGGTCGAACGTGAAGTACCGACCGCACTGGGTGCCGCGGTTCATCTGCTTCGCCGAGCGCCGGGAGCTCGCCCGGGTCGGGCTCGCGTCGGCGATCGCCGAGGGCTTCGTCCGGTTGCCGTTCGGCCGCCGCGCGTTCGCGGGCCGGCCGGCCGGTG
>JAEHDK010000695.1 GCA_016880465.1 Micromonosporaceae bacterium | reverse complement strand
TCCGTCCCATTCGCCGTCGCCGCGGCGGCCGCGCCGGCCGCGCAGTTGGGTGGTGATGCGGCAGCGGACCTCATCGACGGACTTGTTGGCCAGCTGCACGACGTGGAAGTGGTCGACGACGATGGTGGCCTGCGGCAGGGCGAGGGTGATGGCGCAGGCGAACACGGTGCACATGTCGATGGCGACGTAGCGCACCTGTTGGCACCAGTCGGCGCCGCGTTGGCCCAGCCAGTCGGTCACCGCGGCTGCGGTACGGCCCTCGACCTGCCCGAGCAGTCCTTGTCCGCCGCCGATGTCGACGAACCCGACATGCCACCGGTCCACGAGCATCTCCCATTCGCCGGTGTCGGGGTTGACCCGAAAGCGTGACCGGCCCCGGCGGGTCTCGTGGCCGTCATACTCGTCCACAGGGGCCTCCCTTGTCGTGCTTGGGGAACGTGACAATCCCAGGAAACCCCCTGATCAGGGCGAGTGTCACGGGGAGCGGAGGCCCCGCTCCTTCATCGCATCACGTACGAATCTGTGGGGGCCGGCGGGTGAGACTCCCGCCGCCTACCCGGCGTTGATCGTGTTGGCGGTTGGCCGAACAGGCCGGTGACGCTGCGCCGCACCGGATGCAGCGGCTGTTGGGCGAGGCGGTCTGGGATGCCGACGCGGTGCGTGATGGTGCCGACGCGGTGCGCGATGACGTACTGGGTATGTGGTTTACGAGCTGGGCGACCCGGATGCGGTGTTCGCGGCCTCTGGTCCGGCCTTCCGTGCCCTTCAGCGTGCCACCGTTTCGAGCTGTACTGGATCCCGCTCACCCAGGCGCACGTCGTTGGCGCCGGCCAGGCGGCCTTCCTCGTCGGAGGCTCGACTGATCGCTCGACGACAGACCGCGCGCGAATCCATCCAATCAGCCGTCCGCGAACAGGCCTTGTGGTACACCCGCCCAGCGTTCAGCGTTGGCGCCATGCGAGTCGTCGTACTGTCCGACATCCATGGCGTACTGCCGGCACTTGAGGCGGTGCTGGCCGAGCCGGACGTACGCTCCGCCGACCGCATCGTCCTGACCGGTGATCTGGCCTCCGGCCCGCAGCCGGTGGAGACGCTTGACGCGCTCCGCGCCCTGGGCGACCGGGCCGTGTGGGTACGCGGGAACGCCGACCGCGAGCTGGTCGCGCTCAGTCGCGGTGAACAGATCCCGGTACCCGATCGCATCTCGCCATGGGCGGCCGCGCAACTGCGCCCGGATCAGCTGGACCTGCTCGACTCGCTGCCGCTGGCGTCGACCCTGGACCTGGGTCAGCTCGGCACGACCGTGTTCTGTCACGCAACCCCGCGCGACGACGAGGAGGTCGTTCTGGTCGACAGCCGGCTCGACCGGTGGGCGGAGGTCTTCGCCACTCTCGACGAACAGGAGTCCACAGTGGTGTGTGGGCATACCCACATGCCGTTCGTCCGGCTGGCCGACCGCCGGTTGGTGGTAAACCCGGGCAGTGTCGGCATGCCGTACGGGGGCGCCGGGGCACATTGGGCGCTGCTCGGCGAGGACGGCGCGGTGACGCTTCGGGTGACCCGATTCGACATCGACGCCGCCTGTGCCCGGGTGACCGCCGAGTCGGCGTATCCCGACGCGCGCAAGTGGGCCGACTATTTCGTCCGCTCCCAGGCCTCGGACGCGGACGCGCTGCGGACCTTCGGCCCACGCGACGGCCGCGCCGGTTGACCGCTACCCGCCGGGCGGCAGCCGCCGGGTCGCCTCGGTGTCGCCGGGCGGGGTGTACACCGGCGGGTACCCGTAGGCGTCCGCGGGGTACTGGGACGCCGCGTACGGCGTCGAGTACACCGGCGTGCCGTACAGCGTCGGCTGGGTCGCCGCGTCGGCGAACTGGTACCGGCGCCACCGGCGCGGGCTCGCCACCGTCGCGACCAGCGGCACACCGAGCACCATCGCGGCGCCGGACGCCGGGGCCAGCAGCGCGCCGGTGACCCCCAGGAACTCCTGGGGCATCGTGGACACGAACGAGTTCTGGGCAAGCGCGGCCCACACCGTCGTACCGAAGTACGCCAGCCCGGCCAGCGCCGGCCCGATCGGGGACAGCCGGACGAGCACCAGCACGGCGTACGCCAGGCCGGCGCCGAGCAGCGCGAGCAGGCCGACCGCGGTGGTGCCGAGCCGGTCCAGCTCGTTGCCGTCCGCCACCATGCCGACGCCGATGCCGTACAGCGCCCAGACAACGGGCGCGAGAACGACACAGAGCACGAGACTCAGCAGGTGCCGCATGGAACCCTCCCGGCGGACGCAGTCCCCGGGACCGTACCGTGCGGCGCCGGCCACCCGGGTCCGCCGAACGGATTACCACCCTGCCGGGCGTCGGTGGCGGCTGTCCGGGCACCACCCTGGTTGAATAATAACTTCTTTCCATCAGGCATCCAGTTTGGCGCTTCAAACGAAGTGGGTGCCTCGTGAATTACTTTCCTCTTTCCGTCAGGTAAATGGATGATCTCTAATCTGCTCCCTAAGTATCCTTGACGGCCACCATTGTA
>JAEHDK010000694.1 GCA_016880465.1 Micromonosporaceae bacterium | reverse complement strand
GTGGGCATCATTGCCGTGATACTGCTGCCGGCATTTGTGCTGGCGGAACTGCAAGCGCCTGTGTTCACCGTCACGCCAGCAGGCCCGGTGCAGGCGGTCGCAACGTCGATAATCGTCGCGCGCTTCGTCGGCGAATTGCTGGCGACGGCGACGATCGTCCGGGAACCCGGGGACGGGCGGCTCAGTCGACATGGACGACCATCGCCGTACCCTGGCCGACGCCGATGCACGCGGCCGCGATGCCGTAGCCGCCGCCGCGGCGCCGCAGCTCGCGGCACAGGTCCACGACCACCCGCGGCGCCGAGGCGCCGAGCGGGTGGCCGATCGCGATCGCCCCGCCGTGCGGGTTGACCCGCTCGCGGTCGATGTCGGGCAGCTTGGCCAGGCAGGACAGGACCATCGCGGCGAACGCCTCGTTCACCTCCCAGACCGCGATGTCGGCCGGCTTGAGGCCGGTCCGACCGAGTACCTTCGCGATCGCGGGTACCGGGGCGACGGAGAAGCGCTCGGGCGAGATGCCGACGGTCCCGCTGGCCACGACCGTACCGAGTGGCTCGACGCCGAGTTCATCCACTGTGGACCGGCCGCCGACCAGGACCGCGATCGCGCCGTCGTTGATGGGCGACGAGTTGCCCGCGGTCACCGCACCGCCGGCGGAGAACGCCGGCGCCAGCGCGGCCAGCTTCAGAGCGCTGGTGTCCGGCCGGATCGACTCGTCCCGCTTGACCGCGCCGACCGGGAGTACGTAGTCGTCGTGCAGCCCGGCGTCCCACGCCGCCGCCGCGCGCTGGTGCGAACGCAGCGCCCACTCGTCCTGCTCGACGCGGCCGATGCCGAGCTCGCGGGCCACGGCGTCGGCGGCCGCACCGAGTGACACCGTCCACTGTGGTGCGAACCTCGGGTTCACCATGCGCCAGCCGACCTGGGTGTGGTAGAGCTGCGCCTGGGTCGGGTAAGGCACGTCCGGCTTCGGCAGCACGAACGGCGCCCGGCTCATGCTTTCCACCCCGCCGGCCACGACGAGCTCGGCGTCGCCGGACCGGACCGCGCGCGCGGCCTGGATGATCGCCTCCCCGCCCGAGGCGCACAGCCGGTTGAGCGTCACGCCCGGCACGGTCTCCGGCAACCCGGCCAGCAGCACCGCCATCCGGGCCACGTTGCGGTTGTCCTCGCCGGCGCCGTTGGTGTCGCCGAGCACCACGTCGTCGATGCGGGCCGGGTCGAGGCCGGGATGCCGGCGCAGCAGCTCGGCGACCGGCAGCGCGGCCAGGTCGTCGGTCCGGATGCCGGCCAGCCCGCCGCGGTGCCGGCCGAACGGCGTACGCACGGCGTCGATGAGGTACGCGTGGGGTGCCATGACGCAAGCCTAGGCGCCGATTCTGGCGTCGGCTCCGCCGCCGCGGGTCCGGGCCCTTCAGACGCCGCCGCGGGTCGGTGCCTTGGCCAATTATTGTTCCCGTCATGACGGATCGACCGCTGCGCTGGGGGATTCTGGCCACTGGCCGGATCGCCGCCAAGTTCACCGCGGACCTCACGCTCCTGCCGGACGCCGAGGCCGTTGCCGTCGGATCGCGGAGCGCCGAGGCCGCGGCGGCGTTCGCGGCCCGGTACGGCATTCCCCGTGCGCACGGCTCCTGGACCGCACTGGCCGCCGATCCGGAGGTCGACGCGGTGTACGTGGCAACCCCGCATTCGGCCCACTACCTGGCCGCGCTGACCTGTATCGAGGCGGGCAAGGCGGTACTGGTCGAGAAGCCGTTCACGCTCGACGTACCCACGTCGGCCGCGCTCGTCGAGGCGGCCCGCCGGCGCGGCACGTTCCTGATGGAGGCGATGTGGACGCGCTGCCTGCCCGCGGTCCGGCGCCTTGCCGAGCTGCTGGCGGATGGCGCGGTCGGCGAGGTGACCATGGTGCAGGCCGACTTCGGCTTCACCGCGCCAGCCGAGCCCGACCACCGGTTGCGCGACCCGGCCCTCGGCGGCGGCGCGCTGCTGGACCTCGGGATCTACCCCATCACGCTGGCCCACCTGGCACTCGGCGCGCCACAGACGGTGGCGGCGGTCGCGGCACTGAGCGCGGCCGGCATCGACACGAACACCGGCCTCCTGCTCGGCTACCCGTCGGGCGCGGTCGCGACGCTGGCGTGCAGCATCGTGGCCGCGACGCCGTGTACGGCGGCCATCAGCGGGACGGCCGGGCGCATCGAGCTGCCCACCCGGTTCCACTGCCCGTCGGGCTTCACCCTCTACCGGCCGGGCCACGAGCCGGCGGCCGTCGAGGCGCCGTTCGAGGGCTGGGGGTACCACTTCGAAGCCGCCGAGGTGGCCCGCTGCCTGCGCGCCGGGCTGACCGAGAGCCCGCTGGTACCGCTGCAGACGACTCTCGCGACGATGGCCATCCTGGACACCGCCCGGGCCCAGCTCGGCATCCGGTACCCGGTCAGCTGAACAGCGGGTGGACGAGGAAGTACCCGGCACACGCGACCAGCCCGGCGCCCGGGAAGGTGAGGATCCAGGCCACGACGATGTTTCCCGCGACGCCCCAGCGGACCGCGGAGACCTTCTTCGTGGCGCCCACCCCCATGATGGCCGACGTGATCGTATGCGTCGTGGAGATCGGCGCGCCGAGCACGAGCGCGTTGTAGTACAGCACGGAGCTGGCCACCGCCTCCGCGGCGAAGCCCTCGGGCGGTCCCAGGTGGACGATGCGCCGGCCGAGCGTACGGATGACCCGCCAGCCACCGGCGTACGTGCCCAACGCGAGCACGGTCGCCGACGAGAGGTACACCCATTGCGGAATGTCCGTCTTGCTGTCCTGGAACCCGCCGGTGTAGAGCGCGAGTACCACGATGCCCATGGTCTTGGCCGCGTCCTGCATGCCGTGCCCGACCGCCATGGCGGTCGCCGAGATGGCTTGGAGGTAGCGGAACGTCCGGTTGATCGGCCCGGGCTGGCCGATCCGGGCGAACCGCGGGTGGCGCTTGCCGTAGCCGGTACCGCCGACCGTGCCGAGACCGAAGATCAACCAGAGCAGCCCCCACATGACGAGGGCGCCGAGGATCAGGCCGACGACCGGCGAGAGCACCATCGGAATGATCACCTTTGTGCCGATCGTGTGCCACTGCACGATGCCACCGGTCGCGAACAGCGTCGCGCCGACCAGCCCACCGAACAGCGCATGCGACGACGACGAGGGCAGGCCGAGCCACCAGGTCAGCAGGTTCCAGGCGATCGCGCCGAGCACGCCGGCGAAGACCACGCCAAGGCTCCCGATACCGGTCGGCAACGTCACCAGACCCTCACCAACCGTGTTCGCCACCTTCGCGCCGAAGTGGGTACCGACGAAGTTGCCGAGCGCGGCGACGACGAGCGCGGCGCGGGGGGTGAGCGCACGGGTGGAGACCGAGGTCGCGATCGCGTTCGCGGCGTCGTGGAAGCCGTTCGTGTAGTCGAACGCCATCGCGGCGGCGATCACCGCGATCACCGCCATGAGCTCCGCGCTCACGACTCCTTCACCGCGATGGTCTCCACGGTGTTCGCCACGTGCTCGAATGCGTCGCAGGCCGCCTCCAGCTCGTCGGCGACCTCCTTCATCTTGAGTACGGTGAGCGCGTCGTACTCGCCGGAGAACAACCGGACCAGCAGCATCCGGTACGCCCGGTCGCCCTCGTTCTCCAGCCGGTTGCACTCGATCCAGTACGCCCGAAGGTCCTTCATGACGCGCAGCCGCGGCATCGCGCCCGCGGTGAGCTTGGCCTGCTGGTCGAGCACGTCGACCAGCTCGTGCATCTCCCGGGGCAGGGCCGGCAGCTTCGTCAGCCCGTAGAGGTAGAGCAGGCTGCCTACCGCCTCCAGGTGGTCCATGACATCGTCCAGCTGGGAGCCGAGCCGGTAGATGTCCTCCCGGTCGAACGGGGTCACGAAGGTCGTGTTGATCTTGTTGTAGATCTCGTGCGTGATCTGGTCGCTGTCGTGCTCCACCTCGGTGAGCCGCTCACTGATCGACTGCACGTCTGCCCCGGGCAGCGCCAGCTCGGTCAGCAACGCCGTACCGCGTACGAGGTTGTCGGCCGCCCGGCTGAAGTAGTCGTAGAACGCACCCTCGGTCGGGCGCAGGGAGAACTTCACGATCGACCTCGCTGTCTCGTACGTCGCGGGCGGCAGCCCGGACGAATGCTAGTGCGCGGCCGGCAGCCGCCGCCCAGCTGCCCGTGCGGTCCGGCGGTGTGATGAGCGCTGGGTGTCCGTGGGGTCACGCATGTCACACCCCCGCCGCACGGGCCCGTCCGCGTACCCGGCAGGATGCGAAGCGGAGGTGCCCGTGTCCGACCTGGCCGACGACTTCGAACCGCAGCGTGCCCACCTCGAGTCGGTCGCGTACCGCATGCTCGGCAGCCTCGCCGAGGCGCAGGACGCCGTACAGGAGGCGTGGCTGCGGTACGCCTCGACCGACCGCTCGGTCATCAACGACCTGCCCGCCTGGCTCACCACGACGACCGCGCGGATCTGCCTCGACGTGCTGCGCTCGGCTCGGGTGCGCCGCGAGGCGTACGTCGGGCCGTGGTTGCCCGAGCCGATCGTCAGCCGGTTGCCGGGGCCGGGCGGGCTGGACTCGTTCGCGCCCGACCCCGCCGATCACGCGGCCCGTACGGACGAGGTGAGCTACGCGCTGCTCGTCGTGATGGAGCGCCTGACGCCGGAGCAGCGCATCGCGTTCGTCCTGCACGATGTGTTCGCGGTGCCGTTCGACGCGATCGCCGCGGTGCTGTCCACCACCGACACGGCCGCCCGCCAGCTCGCCTCCCGCGCCCGCCGGGCGGTCAGCGAGGACCGGTCCCTCCCGCGTACCGCCCGGGACCGGCC
>JAEHDK010000693.1 GCA_016880465.1 Micromonosporaceae bacterium | reverse complement strand
CCGCCGGACTCGCCGCCGCCGAGCAGCGAGCGCAGCCGGCGGATCCGACCGTCGCGCGGCTGCGGTTCGGCCGCCTGGGTCCGATCGCGCAGCGGTACCGGCCGAGGGGCCGCAGCAGCGGCCGGGCCGAAACCGGCGTCGACCGGGTCCACCGGATACCTCCTGCCGGTAGGTAGGGCGGTTGGTCTCAGGGTAGTGACAAACGTCCCGTCGCGGCGACCGTTGTCCTGACCGTGGCCGCGGACTCCGCTCGCAGCAACAGGCTGCGGTAGCGTGCGGCACCGGCGGCGGGCGAGGCCCAGCCGGCTGAGCTGCGTACCAACCGGGTGTCCGGCTGCTCCAGCCAGGCCAGGATCCGCTCGGTCTCGGCCGCGCTGGCACAGGGGGTCGGCCCGGGACCCGCCTGCACGGTCTCGGCGGTGGCGAGCAGCAGTTCCAGCGTCGGTCCGGGGTGGACGCCGGGCGGTGACACGCCCGCGGCGACCAGCCGTCCGTGCCGGATCACGGCCAGGTCCCAGCCCTGGCCGCCCGCGTACCGCCCGGTGGTCGGCGGGCTGTGCCCCCGCGGCGGCCGGGCCGCGACGACCTCGACGACGCTGGTCAGCGACGCCAGCCGCTGCATGCGCATGGCGGCGCGGAGCACGGCGGCGAGCCGGGCGCGGACGACCGCTGCCTCCTCGTAGCGGTGGCCACCCGCCAGGCGCTCGATGCGGGCGAGCAGCCGGCTCACCACGGTCCCGGGGTCGCCCTCGACGGCCGCGCGCACCGGGCCGGCCACGTGCTCGTCGTAGTCGGCCGGGCTGATCCGCAGGTCGCAGGGTGCCGGGCAGCGACCGAGCTCGGCGAGCACACAGGTCGGCGTGCGGACCTGGGACGACAGCCGGTGCGTGCACTGGCGCAGGCCGACCGCGTCGTAGAAGCCGGCGGCGGCCAGTTCGGCGGCCCGGCGGCCGCCGAACGGTCCGAGGTACTGCGCGTTGTCCGCGGCCGGTTGGCGCACCAGGGACAGCCGCGGGTACGGCTCGGCCGTGAGCTTGAGCCAGTGCACCCGGTCGGGGAACTTCGACCGGCGGTTGTAGGGCGGTGCGTGCGCGGCGATCAACCGCAGCTCGCGGACCTCCGCCTCCAGCCGGTGCGCGCACTCGACCGCCTCGACCCGCTCGGCGGCCGCGAGCATCTCGCTGATCCGGGCCCGCTTCTCGGCGGCGGTGAAGTAGCTGCGGACCCGCGTCGCGATGTCGGCGGAGGTGCCCACGTAGAGCGGTCGGTCGTCGGCCGCCCGGAACAGGTACACACCCGGAACGTGCGGCAGGCCCTCGGCGAGGTGCCGCTTGCGGCGCTGCTCCGGGGTGACCGCCCGGACGAACTCCAGCGTCTCGCCGAGGGTGAACACCTGGTGGCTGCCCAGGCGGCCGATCAGGGCGTGCAGCACATCGACCGTCGCGCGGGCGTCGGCGAGTGCGCGGTGGCAGGGTTGGCGGGCGGTCAGGAAGTAGGCCGCGAGGGTGGCGAGCCGGCGGTTGGGCACCTCGTCCCGGGTGAGCACGCGGCGGGCCAGCGCGGCCGTGTCCAGCACCCGCGGGGCGGGCCATCCGTATCCGAACCGGGCACAGGCCGCCTTGAGATGGCCCATGTCGAACGGTGCGTTGTGGGCGACCAGCACCGCCCCGGCGGCGAACTCCAGGAACGACGGCAGCACCGTCTCGATCGCCGGCGCCGGTGTGACCATGGCCTGGGTGATCCCGGTCAGCACGGTGATGAACGGCGGGAT
>JAEHDK010000692.1 GCA_016880465.1 Micromonosporaceae bacterium | reverse complement strand
TTCCCGCCGTTCGGCCAGTGGTGGCTGGCCCCGGTCGGTGTCGCGCTGCTGGCCGTCGCCACGCACCGGGTGCGGCTGCGGGCCGGTGCCGGGCTGGGCCTGGTCGCCGGGCTGGTCTTCTTCGCGCCGCTGCTGTCCTGGACGGCGATCCATGTCGACACCCCGCCCTGGCTGATCCTCGCCGTCACGGAGGCGGCCTACCTGGCCCTGCTCGGCACGGCCAGCGCCTTTGTCAGCCCGCTCGTGGACCGGTACGGGTGGGCATGGCCGCCGGTCACCGCGCTGCTCTGGGTGGCTCAGGAGGCACTGCGGGACACCACTCCCTTCGGCGGGTTCCCGTGGGGCCGGCTGGCGTTCAGCCAGGCCGACTCGCCGCTGCTGCGGCTGGCCGGCGTGGGCGGCGCACCCCTGGTCACGTTCGGCGTCGGCCTGGCCGGTGGGCTGCTGGCGGCCGCTTGGCAGGTGGCTGCGCGGCGCACCACCGCGGGCTCGGGTGCCGGGGGCGTCGCGGCGCTGTGCGTGGCCGGCGCGGTCGGCACCGTACTCGCCGGGTGGGCCCTGTCCGTGAGCACACCGGACGGGCCGCCGGTGACCGTGGCGATCGTGCAGGGCAACGTGCCCCGGCTGGGCCTCGACTTCAACGCCCAGCGGCGGGCCGTGCTCGACAACCACGTCGACGCGACGGTCGCGCTCGCGGCGCGGGTACGCTCCGGTGCCGCCGCCCAACCCGACCTGGTCGTCTGGCCGGAGAACTCGTCCGACATCGACCCGTTGCGCAACCCGGACGCGGCGGCCCGCATCGACGAGGCGGCCCGGACGGTCGGCGTACCGATCCTGGTGGGCGCGGTACTGGTCAACCCGGTACGCAACGCCGGCATCGTCTGGTCCCCGGCGACCGGTCCGGGGCAGTCCTACGTGAAGCGGCACCCGGTGCCGTTCGCCGAGTACCTGCCGTGGCGGCCGGTACTCGGTCCGATCGCCCGGTTCGTCACCAGCGAGGCCGGCCTGCTCGGCGACTTCACCGCCGGCCACGCGCCGGGCGTGCTGACCCTCGGGCCGGCCCGGGTTGGCGACGTGATCTGTTTCGAGGTGGCGTACGACGGCATCGTCCGGGACACGGTCACCGGCGGGGCGCAGCTGCTGGTCGTACAGACGAACAACGCCACGTTCGACGCGGCGGAGGCCCGCCAGCAGCTCGCCATGGTCCGGCTGCGGGCAGTCGAGCACGGCCGGGACGCGCTGATGGCCTCCACGGTCGGGGTGTCCGGGTTCGTCACGGCGGATGGCCGGGTGCACCAGGCCACCGGGTTCAACACGCAGGCGGTCGTCGTCCGGGAGCTGCGCCTTGGCACGGGTCGTACGCTTGCCACGAGGCTCGGCGCGGGTCCTGAGGTCGCGCTGGGGGCCCTGGCGCTCGGCGCACTGGTGGCGGCCGCGGTCGTGCGGCGCCGGGGTGTCCCGGCCTTGTGAGGAGGTACGCCATGGGTCGGCTCAGCCGCCGCCTAGCGCTCGTACTCGTGGTCGGGGCGGCCGTCGAGATCACCTTACTGATCCTCGTAGTTCAACAGATTGGTCTCGGCTGGACGCTCCTGGTGTTGCTCGCCGGCACGCTGCTGGGTGGCTGGTTGCTGCGCCGCGAGGGGGCGCGGGCCTGGCGCCGGTTCCGGTTGGCCGCCGAGTCGGGCCGGCCACCGGGTGGCGAGGTCAGCCGAGGCCTGGTCGGGCTGCTGGCCGCGGTGCTGCTGCTGGTGCCGGGGCTCCTCACCGATCTGGCCGGCCTCGCGCTGCTCGTGCCCCCACTCCGCCGGCGGGCGGCGCGGCTGGCTCAGCG
>JAEHDK010000691.1 GCA_016880465.1 Micromonosporaceae bacterium | reverse complement strand
CGCGTCGAACCGGCGCAGGATGTCGTCGATCTCGCCGTCGGAGCCGGCGGTGACCACGTCGGCCGCGACCCCGGCCGCGCCGAGCGCGTCGCGGAGGGCCAGTACGGGCACCCGGGTGCCACACCCTTCCTCCAGGGTGAGCACCACGACCTCGTCCACGCTGTCTCCTGCCTGCCTTGTTAGCCTGGCACGCGGCCACCTGGGCCGTTGGAGGCGAAACACATGCCAGCGATCGTGCTCGTCGGCGCGCAGTGGGGCGACGAGGGCAAGGGCAAGGTTACCGACCTGCTGGCCGGCCGGGTCGGGTACGTCGTGCGCTACTCCGGCGGCAACAACGCGGGACACACCGTGATCACCCCGGACGGGCAGAAGTACGCGTTGCACCTGATGCCATCGGGCGCGCTGTCACCCAATACGGTGATCGTGATCGGCAACGGGGTCGTGGTCGACCCCAAGGTGCTGCTGGACGAGATCGACGGCCTCGCCGAGCGCGGCGTCGACGTGTCGCGGCTGCTGATCTCCGGCGACGCTCACCTGATCATGCCGCACCACCGGGCGCTCGACCGGGTGGTCGAGCGTTACCTCGGCTCGGCGCGGATCGGTACGACCGGCCGGGGCATCGGGCCGGCCTACGGCGACAAGGTGGCCCGCATCGGCATCCGGGCGCAGGACCTGCTGGATCCGGGCATCCTGCGGCAGAAGCTGGAGCTCGTCCTGCGCGAGAAGAACCAGGTGCTGGTCAAGGTGTACAACCGCAAGGCCCTGGACGCTGGCGCGGTCGTCCAGGAGTACCTGGCGTACGCGCAGCGGCTGCGACCGTACATCGCGGACACCCGTACCGTGCTGTGGCGGGCGCTGGAGCGTGGCGAGGCCGTGCTGATGGAGGGCGCCCAGGCCACCATGCTGGATCTGGACCACGGCACGTACCCGTTCGTCACCTCGTCCAACCCGACGGCCGCGGGCGCCTGCGTCGGCACCGGGATCCCGCCGACCGCCATCTCCCGGGTGATCGGGGTGACCAAGGCGTACACGACCCGGGTCGGCTCGGGGCCGTTCCCGACCGAGCTCTTCGACGAGCTCGGCGCGCGGCTGCGCCGGATCGGCGACGAGTACGGCACGACCACCGGCCGCGAGCGCCGGTGCGGTTGGTTCGACGCGGTGGTCGCGCGGTACGCCGTACGCCTCAACGGCATCACCGATCTGGTCGTCACCAAGCTCGACGTGCTCAGCGGCCTCGACAAGGTACCGATCTGCGTGGGGTACGAGATCGACGGCCGGCGGGTCGACGAGATGCCGATGACGCAGACGGCGCTGCACCATGCCCGCCCGGTGTACGAGGAGCTCGACGGCTGGTTGGCGGACCTGTCGAAGGCGCGGACGGAGGCGGACCTGCCGGCGGCCGCGCGGCGCTATGTCGAGCGGATCGAGGAGCTGTCCGGAACCCGGGTGAGCGTGGTCGGCGTGGGCCCCGGCCGCGACGAGAACGTGGTCCGCCACGACCTCCTCCCCTGACCCCGCTCGCCCGTCGATTGCGCCGCGATCGACATCTGCCCGGTCGGTAGCATGTCCCGTTGTGCGCGTACTGCTGCTCGGCGGGGGTGGGCGTGAGCACGCCCTCGCGGTGGCTCTCGCGGCCGACCCCGCGGTCACCTCGTTGGTCGCGGCACCCGGCAACCCGGGTATCGCCGCGGTAGCCGAGATCCGGCCGGTCGACCTGACGGATCTGGCGGCGGTCGCCGGGCTGGCCGTGGACTCCGCCGCGGACCTGGTGGTCGTCGGCCCCGAGGCGCCGCTCGTCGCCGGCGCGGCGGACGCGGTACGCGCCAAGGGGATCGCGGTCTTCGGGCCGTCGCAGGCCGCCGCCCGGCTGGAGGGCTCGAAGGCGTTCGCGAAGGAGGTCATGGCGGCGGCCGGGGTACCCACCGCCCGGTACCGCACCGCCTCAAATCCGTCCACTGTGGACGCCGCGCTGGACGAGCTCGGGCCGCCGTACGTCGTGAAGGACGACGGGCTCGCCGCCGGCAAGGGTGTCGTGGTGACCGGCGACCGCGCCGCCGCGCGGGCGCACGCCCAGAGCTGCGGCCGGGTGGTCATCGAGGAGTACCTGGCCGGCCCCGAGGTCTCCCAGTTCGTGGTCACCGACGGGGAGGCGGCGCTGCCTCTCCTGCCCGCCCAGGACTTCAAGCGGCTCGGCGACGGCGACACCGGCCCGAACACCGGCGGCATGGGCGCCTACGCGCCGCTGCCCTGGCTCGCGCCCGGCGTGACCGACGAGGTGCTGGCCCGGGTGGTCACCCCCACGCTGGCCGAGCTGCGCCGGCGCGGTACGCCGTTCGCCGGCCTGCTCTACGTCGGGCTCGCGCTGACCGGGCAGGGGCCGCGGGTCATCGAGTTCAACTGCCGGTTCGGCGATCCGGAGACACAGGCGATCCTGCCGCTGCTGGAGACACCGCTCGCCGGGCTGTTGTACGCGGCGGCGACCGGCGCACTGGCCGACCATCCGCCACTGCGCTGGCGGTCCGGGGCCGCGGTGGCCGTGGTCCTGGCCGCGCCCGGGTACCCGGCCCGACCGCGCACCGGAGGCGTCATCACCGGCGCGGAGCGGCCGGGCCTACTGCACGCCGGCACCGCGCGCCGGGCCGCCGACGGCGCGCTGCT
>JAEHDK010000690.1 GCA_016880465.1 Micromonosporaceae bacterium | reverse complement strand
GCGAACTCCGCCAGCTCGGCGGCCGCCGCGCCGGCGGCCCGCCGTTGCCCGTCCCGCCGGGCGGCCAGCTCCGGGAGGAGGTGGCGCAGCCGGTCGCCGCCGGCATCCATCGTCTGCGAACTCACGCCGCCGAGGCTAAGAGCGGGCGGAGTCGCCTCACAAGGCCTGTGGACAGCCGTGGCTCGGCCGCGCCGGCCGGCCTGTGGATAACTCGCCGGGGTCGGGCGGCGTGTGGTATTGCGCCCCCGGTCAGCTGCGGATGATCAGGCTCATCGCCTCGGCCCGGGACTTCGCGTCGTTCTGGAACAGGCCCCGTACGGCCGAGGTGATCGTCCGTGAGCCGCCCTTCTGGATGCCCCGCATGGCCATGCACATGTGCTCGCACTCCAGCACCACGATGACCCCGCGCGGGTCGAGCCCGGCCATCAACAGGTCGGCGATCTGCGAGGTGAGCCGCTCCTGTACCTGCGGGCGGCGGGCGTACACCTCGACGAGCCGGGCGAGCTTGGACAACCCGGTGATCCGGCCGTGCTCGCCGGGGATGTACCCGATGTGCGCGGAGCCGCGGAAGGGCAGCAGGTGGTGCTCGCACAGCGAGAACACCTCGATGTCCCGGACGAGCACGAGCTCCTCGTGGTTCGCCTCGAACGCCGTCGCGAGCACCTTGTTCGGGTCCACCCGCAGGCCGGCGAACAGCTCGGCGTACGCCCGGGCCACCCGCGCCGGCGTGTGGCGCAGCCCGTCGCGATCGGGATCCTCGCCGACGGCGATGAGGATCTCCCGTACGGCCTTCTCGATCCGTGCCAGGTCCACGATCTGTTCAACGGGCACGCCGGCCAGTCGGCCGTTCACGAGCCGGGCGGCGAGGTAGTCGAGCGCGTCCTCGCCGTTCGGCTCGGTACTGGACCCGCTGCTCAGCGCGCGCTCTCCGAGGTCGGTGTGTCGGCCGGCTGGGCCGACCCGTTGGTGGGCGAGGTGCCGGGACGGTTCGGCGACGGTTCCGGCCCGTTCGGCGACGCACCGACCGACGGGCCCCGGTTGACCGTCGGGCCGGCCAGCGCACGGGCGCCGTCCTCCTGCGCCTGGGCCTTGAGCGCATCCTTCTCCGCCGGCGTCAGCACCGGCGGCTGGTCGGACGGCAGCCGCTTGCCGAAGCCGTTGTACGGCGCCATCGGCGGTCGCTTGGCCACCCGGGCGGCGAGCCGGGCCATGTCGGCCTGGGAGATGGTCTCCTTCTCGATCAGCTCCAGGACGAGGCCGTCGAGCACGTCGCGGTACTCGACGAGGATCTCCCACGCCTCGTCGTGCGCGAGCTCGATCAGCGACCGGATCTCCGCGTCGATCTCCGCCGCCACCGAGTCGGAGTAGTCCCGCTCGTGCCCGTAGGTGCGGCCGAGGAACGGCTCGCCATCGGTGGTGCCGTACTTGACCGCACCCAGCTTGGCGCTCATGCCGTACTGGGTGACCATCGCCCGCGCCAGGGTCGTCGCCTTCTGGATGTCGTCGCCGGCGCCGGTGGTCGGCTCGTGGAAGACCAGCTCCTCAGCCGCCCGACCGCCCAGGGCGTACGCGAGCGTGTCGATCATTTCGGCCCGGGTCTGGGTGTACTTGTCCTCGGTCGGCAGCACCAGTGTGTGCCCCAGGGAGCGCCCGCGCGGCAGGATCGTCACCTTGTGTACCGGTGGCAGGTTGGTCAGCGCCCAGGCGACCAGCGCGTGCCCCGCCTCGTGGTACGCGGTGATCTTCTTCTCGTGGTCGCTCATCGCCCGGGTACGCCGCTCCGGTCCGGCGATCACCCGGTCGATCGCCTCCTCGAGGAAGTAGTTGGTGATCGCGCGCTTGTCGTTGCGCGCGGTGAGCAGGGCGGCCTCGTTGATCACGTTGGCGAGGTCGGCACCGGTGAACCCGGGCGTGCGCCGGGCCACCGCGTCGACGTCGACGTCCGGCGTGAACGGCTTGCCCTTGGCGTGCACCCGCAGGATCGCCTTGCGGCCCTCCATGTCCGGCGTGTCCACCGCGATCTGCCGGTCGAACCGGCCCGGCCGCAGCAGCGCCGGGTCGAGGATGTCCGGCCGGTTGGTGGCGGCGATCAGGATCACGCCGCCCTTGGTGTCGAAGCCGTCCATCTCGACGAGCAGCTGGTTCAACGTCTGCTCGCGCTCGTCGTGGCCGCCGCCGAGCCCGGCACCGCGGT
>JAEHDK010000689.1 GCA_016880465.1 Micromonosporaceae bacterium | reverse complement strand
CCCGCGTGGGATGCTGCCGGTCGAGCTCGGCCTCGACGTAGGCAGTCACGTCGACGTCGTTAACAACGAGACGCTCGAAGGCGCCACCGAGGTAGACGTCGCCCCCATAGCAGTCCACGATCTTCAGGCCGCTGACCTCGCAATCGCGAATCTCAAGGCCGGCAAGATCGCATAGGTGGATGCGGGCACCATGGAACTGGTCACTCTGGGGGTACGCAGCAGGCATCGAGACAGCTTCCCGAATCCGTCCCGCCTGCGTCAATGGGTAGCACAGCGTGAGGGTTCTGTCGTACGTCGGGGTACGGCGCCGGGCCGTGAGAGGACGAGCGCGGATGGCTGGCGTGCGGCAGGTGCGGCGCCGGAGCCCGCGGCAGTTGGAACCGCAGGTCCGCATCCGTGAGTTGGGTGACGCGTCGGTGCCGTTCCGGTTCGACACCCACGCCCTGATCTTCAGCGAAGATGCCGTCGCCCTGGAGAGCCGGCTGCACACCGAACTCGCCGACCGGAAAGTCAACAAGGTCAACACGCAAGGGGAGTTCTTCTACGCCACCCCCGCCGAAGTGCGGGACCTGCTGCAGCGCATCGCCGGCCTGTAGCAGGTGGCGCTGGTTGACGATGAGGGTCCGGTCGAGCAGTTCCCGTCGGCAGGCGCGCACCCACCGTTCCATGATCGCGTTCATGCGGGGGATCCAGACGCCGGTACGGATGACCTCGATTCCGGCGTCGGCCAGGACCGCGTCGAACAGGTCGGGGAACTTGCCGTCCCGATCACGGATCAGGTACCGCGCTCGTACGCCGGCATCCTGCAGGTCCATGACCAGGTTCCTGGCGGCCTGGGTTCGGGTGGGCGGTGGCGCCCAGGATACGCACCCGTCGGGTGGCTTGCTCGATGGCCGCCAGCACGTACATCCGAGTACCGAACAGCGTGGTGGTTTCGA
Source organism: Micromonosporaceae bacterium (assembly GCA_016880465.1). GTDB lineage: Bacteria > Actinomycetota > Actinomycetes > Mycobacteriales > Micromonosporaceae > EFPC-2. The sequence goes on along the minus strand of JAEHDK010000689.1, from coordinate 1,842 downwards.
AGAAGTCACACGCCAGTAGCGCGTCGGCCTGGGAGCGCAGGAATTCAGTGCGGGGGTCTGTCAGGAACTTCGTGGGTGAGGCATCGGCTCAGTTGTTGGTGAGTCGGTCGTCGTAGGTCATGGCGAGGGTGTTCAGGATGGCCTTCCAGCCGGTGGTGCGGGCGCTGGGCGGCGCGCGGTTTGAGGCAGACCATGGTGCTCCTGGCGTGGGACGCGCTAATCGCGTAGCGCGGCGGCGGGCGGCGGGCAGCGTTTGCTGAAGTACTCACGCGAGGCTGTGTTGGAGAGCCGACGCCGCGGCTTGGCCCGGAAGTTGAGGGGGAGATTTCGCCCTCGACCGGCGTGAGGGTCAGCGTGTCGCGGTAGACGCTGAAGTCGAAGACGAAGTACTCGCCGGGCCTGTTGATGGCGTTGTTGGGGGTGATGCCGCCGCCATCCTTGAAGGTGTCGTCGCTCACGGATTTCCCCACGCCCAGGCTCACGAGTTTCCCCACCCAGAGGCATCGAAGATCAAAATGCGTTCGCTGTTCCCATGGGGATCGCGGCCGATTCTGCTACTCTGCGCAACCTTGCTGGCAGGTCCCCAACGCGATCCATCTACCTTGCACCGACCGAGCCCACGGGGCTTTGCGTGACTGGACGCGCGGATTGCCCCGGCCGATGCGAACGCGCTGTTAAGCCAGTTGAACACGGAGGTCATCCACGACCGTCGAGGGCAAGCCGGCCGGAGGCTGGGTAGACGCGTCGATCAAGATCGACCGTGCCTGATCCGGTAGGTGGCTGCCGAGGCGGTACGCCAGGGCGCTGCCGGCGGTGATGGCCACCGGCTCAGCCGGCACCTCGACCGGTGACACAGAAAGATCAACTGCATAGCGTTGTTTGGCGGGAAGCTACGGATGAGCCTTCTCGGTGTGATCAGTCAAGGCAGAATCTCGACGTACCCGTCGGTTCCGTGCACGCGGATCCGCTGCCCATCGGGGATCAGTTGGGTGGCATCTACCACACCGACGACGGCCGGCACGCCGTACTCCCGTGCGATCACTGCGCCATGGGTCATCAATCCTCCGACCTCTGTCACTAAGCCTGCGATGGCGACAAAGAGGGGCGTCCAGCTGGGGTCCGTGTAGGCCGTGACGAGGATGTCGTCCGGTTCGAGATCGGCCCGTGCCATGTCCAGGATGACGCGGGCCCGCCCTTCGATGACTCCGGCCGAAACTGGTAGACCGACCAGGGCACCGGTCGGCACGTCGTCGCGTCGGTACGCCCCGGCGATGACCTCGCCATCGGATGTGAGCACCCGGGGCGGCGTGAGCGCCTGGTACGACCGGAACGCGTCCTTGCGCCGGCGGATGAGCTGGTCATCCACGCGGTTCGTGCGCGCGACGTCGTGGAGCTCTGGGAACGTGAGGTAGAAGATGTCTTCCTTCTCAGGGAGCACGTTGGCTTGGACGAGGCGCTCGGCCTCTTTCAGCAGGGCTTGCTTGTACACGAAGTAGCGGCTGACGATGTTGTACTTCGGGTACTCCCGGTACCCGATGAAGGTCCGGACCCGGTCGATCATCCGCTTGGTCTCGTCGGCCTTCTGCTGTCCGTCCGGCAGGGCCCGCAAGCGTGACAGCACGTCCTGTTCCTTCCTCTGCGCCTCCTGCCGCCCTTGTTCGAAGCGCCGCTCGGCGGCGCCCGGCTCGAAGAGCTTGATGTTGTCGAGGATCACGGGCACGAGCGTGGTGGTCCGCTCGCGCCAACGCGGCCTCGTGATGTCGATCTCGCCGACGCAGCGCATGCCGTACCGGTCGAGGTAGGCCTCGATCGCGTCGCGGGCTTCGGTCCCGCCCGCGAGCT
>JAEHDK010000688.1 GCA_016880465.1 Micromonosporaceae bacterium | reverse complement strand
GGCGCCGTCCGGTGGCTACCGGCCGCCGTTCGCACCCCGCGGTCCGTACGGCGGCCCGCCGCCCGTACCGCCGACGCCTGTCCCGGCCCGGCCGCCGGCGCCCCGGCGCGAGCCGTCCCGCCTCAGTCGCATCGTCCTGTCCGTGATGTGCCTGGCTTTCGGCATCGTGGCGCTGTACGACCTGATGGGCGGTTCTGTCCGGCCCTCTGCCTACCTGGCCGCCGCACTGACCGCGGTCGGGCTCGGCCTGGTCGTCGGCGCCTGGCTCGGCCGGGCCCGCTGGCTGATCGTGTTGGGTCTGGTGCTCTCCTTGGCGCTCGGCATCGTGAGTGCGGGCGAGGGCGGCCGGGTCGCGCACCTGAGGAGCGGTAAGCCGATCACCTGGCGGCCGGTGTCGGTCGCCGAGCTGCAGAGCACATACCAGGCCGACTTCGCCAACGCCACGCTGGACCTGCGCGACCTGGACTTCAGCGGTACGACCGACCCGGTCGTCGTCGAGATCCGCATCGACGTCGGGCGGATCAGAGTGCTGCTGCCGCCGAACGTCGACGTGGATGTCACCGGGAAATCCGACCTCGGCGACACGGACCTCCTGGACCAGCACTGGAGCGGGATCGACACCGGGGCCCATCGGCTGCAGGACAACGGAGAAGACGGTCCCGGCGGCGGAAAGTTGATCATTAACGCCCGGATCGACATGGGCAGGGTGGAGGTAACGCGATGAAGACCCACCGTACCGACGGGCTGTCGCTGACCTTTGGATTGATCTTCCTGGCGATCGTGGCGTGGCGGCTCGTCGCCGGGGCGTACAACGTCGACGTGCCCAACGTCGGCTGGTTCGTCGCGGGCGCGCTGATCGTGCTGGGCCTGCTCGGCCTCGTGGGCGCGTTGCGCAGTGCGCGGCCCGCCGGCCCACCCGACGAGGGTACGGCCGGCCCGCGTACCGCCGACTCGGCGACCACGGATGAGCTGCCGACCAACGGTGGCGACTGACCGACCGGTGGGGCGACCGGCCGGCCGCCTATGCTGGCCGGTGGTCTGGCAGGCAAGGAGCGCGGTTCGATGACTCAGTTCCCGGCGCCGCGGAGCGCCCCGTTCGGGCAGGTCCACGTCGGTCGCGTGGCCGCTCGCACGCTGAGTGCCGAGCTCGACCGGCAGGCCGGCCCGAAGGCCGGGCTCCTCGTCCACGTGACGGCCGAGTCCGCGGTGCTCGCGGCCGCGATCGACGGGTTGCTACCCGACGACCGGCTCGCGGTGCTGGCGCCCGATGCGGCCTCGGCAGCGGTTCTCCGCGGGCACGTGCGGGGCCTCGGGCGATGGGTGGCCGACCGGGTACGGGTGCTCGACGGGCTCAGCGAAGCCGACCCGGTGGACGTGATCGTGGTCGCCGAGCCGGTGATCGGTACGGGCGAGGACGCCCGTACCCGGATCGAGGAGCTGGCCGAGCTGCTCGGGCCGGGTGGTGTGCTCGTCGTGGCCGGAGTCGCCGTACCGGACCGCCGCGCCGGCGACAGCGCGGCGGCCGAGTTGAGCCGGCAGGCCGTACTCTTCGGCACCGGCTCGGATCTCGTCCTGCGCAACTCGCCGCCGCTGCGCGTACACCGGCTGCGGTTCTCGGCGGCGGGCGCGGCCACGGCCGACCGGCTGGCGCCGGCATACCGGCCGTCCAGCGTACGGCTCACCCGCGACATGCACATCGACTCGAACGGCGTCGCCGCCGCCGGGCTGGCGCTCGGCCTGGCCGGGTTCCTGCGGCTGGCCCGGCCGAATTCCCGCCTCTGGCTCCTGCCCGCGCTCGCGGCGGGTCCGGTGGCCGCGTTCTTCCGGGACCCGCAGCGCGACCTACCCGACGACGAGGCAGCCGTGGTCGCCGCGAGCGACGGCAGGGTGCTCTCGGTGGAACGGGTCACCGACGACCGGTTCGGCGGCGCGGAGCGGTTTCTGCGGATCGCGGTGTTCCTGTCCGTACTCGACGTCCACGTGAACCGGGCACCGGTCGCCGGTCGGGTCGTCGACCATTTCGTCACCACCGGCGGGTACGCGGCCGCGATGAAACCGGCCGCCGAGCACAACGTCGCGGCGTACACGGTGCTGGAGACCGCCCACGGCACAGTGATCGTGGCTCAACGTACCGGACTGATTGCCCGACGTATTGTCCAGCGCGCTCCCGTCGGCGCCCTGCTCGCGCGGGGCGAGCGGTTGGGACTGATCCGGTTCGGCTCGCGGACCGACGTCTACCTGCCGGCCGGCGCCGCGCGCCCGCTGGTCGCGCCGGGCGACCGGGTACGCGGCGGATCGACGATCATCGCCCGCTGGGAGTAGCCGCGCGGAGCCGGCGCCGCCTAGGCAGCTCTCCGCTGGTGTAGCCAGAGCAGCGGGCCGCTGGCCAGGTACAGCGCGACCAGCACGCCGAAGGTGATCCGCACGTCCACGAGCGCGCCGACGACCGGGATCGCCCAGACCCAGGCCGGCAGCTTCACGATCCGAGCCAGCTTGGCGTACGGGAAGCTCGACACCATCGCGAACGCGAGCAGCGCCACGCCGGCGAGCTGCCAACCACCCGAGATCGGCAGGCCGATCAGCACCGCGAGCGCCAGGACCGCCGCTGCCATGGTGGTGGGTACCCCGCAGAAGAACCGGCCGTCCTTCGGCGACACGTTGAACCGGGCGAGCCGGATCGCGGCACACCCGGCGACCAGCGCGCACGCGACGCCGGCCGCGGCGGGCGGCACGGTGCCGGCCAGCGAGGCATAGACCACGACCGGTGCGGCGAGCCCGAACGAGCACATGTCGGCCAGCGAGTCCATCTGCGCCCCGAACGGGCTGGCCACGCCCAGCTTGCGGGCGAGTGCACCGTCCAGCCCATCGAAGATCACGCAGGCGATGAGGCACGCGGCGGCCAGCCGTACGTCCCCCTGCATGGCCAGGAAGATCGCGAAGAGGCCGAGCGTGAGGCTGGCGAGCGTGCAGGAGCTGACGGCGGCGAACCTGATCCGGCGCCCGACAGTGCGCTCGCCGGGCAGCAGCGGGATCGTCAGCGGCCCGGTGGGTGGGCCACCGGCCGGTGCCGGGATCGCCGGGCTGATCGGGGCCAGCACGGCGAGATCGCGGTGAACCAGGTCGATGTCGGTGCGGGCCAGCTCGCGCCGGACCGTCGGACGCCTGCCTTCGCGCCGGCCACGCCCGACCAGGACCTGCCTGGCGAACGAGCCACCGCGGCGGAGCCGGCCGGTCCACCGCCCCGCGGGGCGAGGGCTGTCTGTCGCACGGCGCCGGCGCCAAGGGGCTCTCGGCACTGATCCCTCCATCACCGGATACTTCGCTCCGCCACCGCGGCGGGTCATGGGCCGCCTCGGTTGCGGCCTACACCATCGCATATGAGCGCACGCGTTGGCGATAGCTGCGACCGCAGCGTACTTCGCGTGTCACCATTTTCCGGAGCAAAACCTGCAAATCGCCGATCACTCCAGGTGACCGCCAGTAGCTGGCGCATCGATAGTACCGATCCGCCGACATACATGCTCTTCACTTGTGGGCATCATCACCGCCGGTGAGCAGTACGTTTGCCGCGACCTCGGTGAGATTCAACCGGCGCGCCTCCGCGGGCGCGAACCAGGCGGCCTCGGCGGTCGAGCCGTTGGACTCGGTCACCCGGGGAGCGGTCGGCGCGTCGACCCGTACCCGGTACAGCGCCCGGACCGTGTGCCAGTCGATCGGGCGCCCCTCGGGACCCTGCGCTCTGGGTACGCGCCGGTGCGTCACGTCCAGCAGCCCGGTGATCCGGCCGACCTGATCGGTCTCCTCGGCCAGTTCGCGGAGCAGTGCGGCGACCGGTTGCTCGCCGAAATCGGTACCTCCGCCAGGTAGGTGCCATCGGCCGGCACCCGGGTACGACGGCGCGATGCGGATCAACAGCACCCGTTCGTCGGGGTCGGTGGCGAAGCCGTACGCCGCGAACCGCTGCCCGCGCTCGGCGCCCGGTGCGACCCGCGGTGGGGCGGGGTATCGCCGCCCGGGGCGCGGCTCGACCGGCAAGCCGAACAGCTCGGCCACGAACGGGAGGAGCGGCAGGCTCGCGAGCTCCGCCTCGGGTACCCAGCGGGCCTGATCGGTCGAGCCGTCCAGCTCGTCACGCAGCGTACCGCCGCGGATCTCCACGTCGTAGATCACCCGGTCCTGATGGAGCACGGTCACGCCGTCCCGGAGGTGAGCGACATCGGCGATGACGTCACGCACAGCAACGATCGCCACGACCAGTCCGGTCTCCTCGGCGATCTCGCGGACCACCGCGGCCGCCGGGTGTTCGCCGTGCTCGAGACCACCGCCCGGGGCCAACCAGCGACCGGGGGTATTGGACTCGGCCGACGCGCGGACCAGCAGGATGCGGCCCTCGTCATCGCGGCAGACGCCGTAGGCCGCGATCCGGCGCCGCTGCTCCACCGTGCCTCCCCGTCAGGTTGCCGCCGCGCCCAGCCTAACCGTGCCCGCATCCGCTCAGCCGAGCCCGGCGGCGCGTACCGCCTCGGCGGTGACCTCGGTGACCGGCAGGTCGGCGAGGTCGGCCGGTGCGAACCAGCGCGCCTGGGCGGTCGACCCGCCCGCGTCCCAGACCCACGGCACGGTCGGCTGGCCGACGGCGACGCGGTAGAAGGCGCGTACGCCGTGCCAGTCGATCGGGTACCCCTCGGGGCCGAGCGATGCCGCGTCCCGGTGGCTCGCCACGCCCAGCAGCTCGACCAGCTCGCCGAGCTGGCCGGTCTCCTCGGCGAGCTCCCGGATCAGGGCGACGCCGGGCTGCTCGCCGTACTCCGTGCCGCCGCCGGGCAGGTGCCACCGGCCGCCGCCCGGGTATCCCGCCGCGATCAGCGTGAGCAGCAGCCGACCGGCCGGGTCGGTCGCGACCGCGTACGCGGCGAACCGCTGAGCGCGGTGCAGCCCGTCCGGGCCGGGTACGGCATAGAAGGACGGCAGCTCCGGCGGCTCCTCCGGGCGCAGGTCGACCCCCGGAGCCAGGCCGAGCACCTCCGCGGTGAACGGACGCAGCGGGAGGCCGGCGAGCTGCCGCGGATCGTGCCAGCGCACCAGATCGGTCGGCTGCCCGACGCGGTCGAGGAGCGTACCGCCGCGCACGGTCACGTCGTAGATCAGCCGGTCGGTGTGCAGGGTGATCCCGCGGTGGGGCAGCGCCCGCATGTCGGCGACCACGTCCCGCACCCGGGCGACGCTGACCGAGAGCCCGGTCTCGGCGGCGGTCTCCCGTACGACCGTGTCGCTCGGGTGCTCGCCGTGGTCGACCGCGCCGCCGGGCAGGGACCAGACGCCGGGCGTACCGGAGCGGGGCGACGCCCGTACCAACAGAACATTTCCGGTCTGATTGCTACATACGGCGTAGGCTGCGATCCGGCGGAGCGGTTCGAGCGCGGGGGTCACACAGCGCATTCTGTCCGAAACTACCCGGGCGTGCCAACGAGCCGGTTCACTCCCACTCGATCGTGCCGGGCGGCTTGCTGGTCACGTCGAGGACGACCCGGTTGACCTCGGGCACCTCGTTGGTGATCCGCGTCGAGATCCGCGCGATGACGTCGTAGGGCAGCCGGGACCAGTCGGCCGTCATCGCGTCGTCGCTCGCGACCGGCCGCAGGACCACCGGGTGCCCGTAGCTGCGGCCGTCGCCCTGGACGCCCACCGAGCGGACGTCCGCCAGCAGGACGACCGGGAACTGCCAGACCGTACGGTCGAGGCCGGCGGCGGTCAGCTCGGCGCGGGCGATCAGGTCCGCCGCCCGGAGGATGGCCAGCCGGTCCCGGTCGACCTCGCCGATCACCCGGATCGCCAGCCCCGGACCCGGGAACGGGTGCCGCCAGACGATCTCGTCGGGCAGACCCAGCGCCGATCCGATGGTCCGGACCTCGTCCTTGAACAGCGTCCGCAGCGGCTCGACCAGGTCGAACTGGAGATCGTCCGGCAGGCCACCCACGTTGTGGTGCGACTTGATGTTCGCGGTACCGGTACCGCCGCCGGACTCGACGACGTCGGGGTAGAGCGTGCCCTGTACGAGGAAGTCGACGTGCTGCTCGGCGTCCAGGTCGCGGGCGGCGTGCTCGAACGCCCGGATGAACTCCCGCCCGATGATCTTCCGCTTCTGCTCGGGATCGGTGACCCCGGACAGGGCGTCGAGGAAACGGTCGGCGGCGTCGACCACCCGCAGCGCGATGCCCGTCGCGGCCACGTAGTCCTTCTCGACCTGCTCGGCCTCGCCGGACCGCAACAGGCCGTGGTCCACGAAGACACAGGTGAGCTGGTCCCCGATCGCCCGGTGCACGAGTGCGGCCGCTACCGCCGAGTCGACCCCGCCGGACAGCCCGCAGATCGCCCGCTTGTCGCCCACCCGGGCGCGGATGGCGGCGACCTGTTCGTCGATGATGCTCGCGCTGGTCCACTCCGGCGCGATCCCGGCGAGGTCGTGCAGGAAGCGGGCCAGCATCTGCTGGCCGTACGCGGTATGCGCGACCTCGGGGTGGAACTGCAGGCCGGCCAGCCGCCGCGCGCGGTCCTCGAACGCGGCGACCGGCGCGCCGGATGAGCCGGCAGTGACCACGAAGCCCGGCGGCGCGGCGGTCACCGAGTCGCCGTGGCTCATCCACACGTCCAGCTCGGCCGGCAGGCTCGCGAGCAGCACGCTCTCCCCCGGCCGGCGCGTCAGCGGGGTACCCCCGAACTCCCGCCGGCCGGTGTGCTCGGCCGTGCCGCCGAGCGCGACGGCCATCGCCTGGAACCCGTAGCAGATCCCCAGCACCGGTACGCCGGCCGCGAACAGCGCCGGATCGACCTGTGGCGCGCCCGGCTCGTAGACGCTCGCCGGGCCGCCGGACAGGATGATCGCCGCGGGCCGCTTGGCGAGCAGCCCGGCGACCGGCATCGAGTGCGGCACGATCTCCGAGTACACCCGGGCCTCGCGGACCCGGCGCGCGATCAGCTGGGCGTACTGCGCGCCGTAGTCGACCACCAGAACCGGGCGGGGGTAGCTCATGCCAGCCAGCCTATCCGCCCGTACCGCCGGCGACGGCGAGCCCGTGCGTGGCGTGGTAGCCGCGTACCCACGCCGCGTCCAGCCCCTCGGCGAACGGTCCGCCGGGATTGTCGACGACCCAGACGTGCATCATCTCGCCCGAGGTGAGGTTCAGGGAGAACGCCGGGCAGCCGCCGTACGGCGAGACGATGCCGAGCCCGGGCGGCAGCAGCGAGACGCAGAGGTTGTGCGCGTGCCACCGGGTGCCCGGCCCACCCGGCGCCGGGCCCGGCGCACCGGCGACCTCCATCACGAACACGACGCCGAGCAGCGTCGCCCGCCCGCCGTCGATCGCGTAGACGAGCATCTCCGGCCGGGCCGGGTCGAGCGTACGGCCGTCCTTCGCGAACGCCTTGTTCTCCAGGTGTACGTCGGGTCCGGTGGACTTGACCGGAGGCAACCGGTAGCCGGCCGCGAGGGCAGCGTTCAGGTCGGCGTACCGCGCCGTGGCCTGCTTCGTCGCGGCCGCGAGCTCGGCGGCGGCCTGTTGCTGAGCGGCGGTCGCGTGGTCGTTGGCGCCCAGTGGCCGCATGATCACACCGGCCTGTGCCCGCGCGGCGTGCTCGTGCGCGTGCTCGTGGTCGAGCCCGACGACCGGCGCGGCACCGGCGGCCGGCGACGCCGCGGCCGGGTTCGCCCGGTGCGCGAGGAACGAGCCGACCCAGATGACCGCGCCGACGACGACCACCGCGGTGACCGTACCCGCGCTGCCCCAGAAGCGCGCCGCACGCCGCGGCCGGGCCGGCGTCCGCAGCGGCACCAGGGCAAACCCGAGCGCGGCCAGCTCGACCAGCGCGGTCGCGATGCCCACCTGATCCGGCTCCTCGCCCGCGGCGCCGACCACGACGAGGTAACCGACCAGAGTCGCCACCACCAGCAGCACCGTGCCGAGCCGCCAGCGCTTGCCCTCCCGGGCGCGCAGCGCCAGCCAGCCGTACGCGATGCCGCTGCCCAGGAAGCCGACCGTCAACAGTGGACTGTCGTGGTGCCCGAGCGGGAGCGCGAGGTGCACGGCGCAGGACACCGCGAGCAGTGCGGCTGCCCAGCGGTCGACCAGGTTGCCGGACGCGGGTGACCGCTCCGCCGGGCGCGCGCTGAGCCCGCCGGTCAGCCGCCGCAGCAGCACGGGCAGCAACGGCAGCAGGAGTACGGCGAGGAGCGCCGGTACGTGGTCCGGCGCGATGCCGGCGAGCAGGGTCTGTACGGGGTTCACCGGGCCACCTCCGCCCATGGGTCCACCGCGATCGTGGTCGGCTCGCTCGGCCGCGCCGGTGCGCTGCTCCAGGCGGCGAGTAACTGTGCACAGTAGACGATCACGACGAGCGGGATGCCGACCTCGGTGAGCAGGCCGGTCAGCGTCATCGTCCGGTCCAGGCCGGGCAGCAGGCCGACGAGCGTGCTCGCCGAGACGCCGAGCACGCTCAGGCCCTCGAACGTCAGCAGGGCGATCAGCGCCCAGCGCCGGCGGCCGACCACCTTGGCGGCGAGCACGAACAGCACCGCGGCCTTGGCCACCGGTACCACCAGATAGAGGGGGTTGCCCATGAACAGCAGCTCGCCGAACATGGCGAGCAGCCCCGCGCCGGCCTGGATCAGGACGAGCACGGATACGACGTCTTCACGACCAACCATGCGCACAGCGTGTCGCAGCGCGGTAAGCCGGCCGTGAGCCGTTGCTAAGAATCCGCTAAGGGCAGCTCCGCGACGACGCTCGCGCCGCCGCGGTCGTTGTTGGCGGCGGTGATCTCGCCGCCGTGGCCGCGCACGATCCACTGGGCGATCGACAGCCCGAGCCCGGAGCCGGCACGGGCGTCGCTGCCGGAGCGGGGATCGGCGCGGAAGAACCGGTCGAAGACCCGTTGCTCCAGGCCGGGCGGGATGCCGGTGCCGTCGTCCGAGACCTGCACGGTGACCGAGCCGGCGTGCCGGGTGACGGCCATCCAGACGGTACCGCCGGCGCCGGTGTGCGCCACCGCGTTGTCGACGAGGATCCACAGCAGGCGGCGCAACGCATCGGCGTCGCCGGGCACGGTCACCGGCGTACCCGCGCAGTGGAACTCCCGGTCCGGATGCAACCCACGGGCCTGCCGGCACACCTCGTGCGCCAGGTCGCCGAGGTCCACAGTGGACATGACGAGCCGCTGTCCGCCGTCGGCCCGGGCGAGGGTGAGCAGGTCGTCCACGAGCCGGCCCATCCGCTCGCCCTCGGCCTCGATGTCGGCCAGGGCGTTGGCCCGGTCCGCCTCGGCCGCGTCCGGGTGGGCGCGCAGGAAGCCGGCGTTGCTGCGTACGGTCGTCAGCGGCGTACGCAGCTCATGCGACGCGTCGGCGGTGAACCGCTGCTGCGCGGCGAGTGCGTCGGCCATCCCGCGGTTCGCGTCGGCCATCCGGCGGTACGCGTCGGCCAGCCGGTCCATCATCGCGTTGAAGCTGACCGCAAG
>JAEHDK010000687.1 GCA_016880465.1 Micromonosporaceae bacterium | reverse complement strand
GTCCCAGCTGGGAACGCCGAACGTCGGCCACCGAACGTCACCGCTCGTCCGGTCGAAGATGTGGATGGGAAAGTTGGACAGCATCCCCCCGTCGACGCAGACCGCCGCGCGACCGCCCGCCGGCATCGTGAGCGCGGCCGGCCGGAAGAAGAACGGAATCGACGCCGATGCCCGTACGGCGTCGGCCACGAGCTGCGTGTCGGGATCCAGGCCGTACCGCGGGTAGTCCCACGGCAGCCGGACCATGTGGCCGCTGGTCACGTCGGACACGACGACCACCAGCTTGTACGCCCGCCCGGGCGGCAGGTCGCTGTCCGGATCGTCGAGCCGGAGGTACGAAGGTCCGTACGCCGCACGCCGCCAGCTGGCCGCTGATCCACCGATGGAGGTAGTCGCCGCGGTAGAGGCCGAGCCGGGTGAGGAGTGAAACCCCGCGGCCGAGCACGCCGAACGACGGGCTGTCCTTGAACCGCCGGTAGTCCAGCGCCCGCATGGCGTCGACCAACCGGGTCACCGGCATGTCGGCCGCGAGGAGGGAACCGACTATCGCGCCGGCCGAGGTGCCCGCGACGCGCGCTGGTGCGCCGACCCGGTACCCCTTGTCGTACAGCGCGGAGACCGCGCCCGCCAGCGCGATCCCCTTGACGCCGCCACCCTCCAGGACCAGGTCCGCGACGCATGCATGACTCTCCATGTCGGCTCCTCGGACGGCACACCTCGACCGGGTGCGTTCACTACTACGGAGCCGCGGCGACTATCGCGGATACAAAGATGTCTGCTCGCTACCCGAGGCCGCCTCGGGCGCCGCCGCGACCTCGCGCCACCCGCCTACAGAGTGGTCCAGGAGGTGCGGATCTCCGGGCCGGTACCGACCTGGCAGCGCAGCCGGAACGGACCGCTGGGCCGCCACCGCATCGTGAAGCAACCCAGCTCGTCGGCGGTCGCCTGGGCCACCACGCCGGAGCGGGTCTCCAGCTCGACCGGCACCGCACCCGGTGCCGGTACGAGCTGACCGATCAGGCCGTCACCGATGATCTCCAGCTCGATGGTCAGCCGCGAGCAGCAGAACGTGAGCGCCCGGAGGGCGGCGGTGTCGGTACGGGTGAGCGCCGGCTCGTGCTCCGAGTCATAGGTCAGTGCGGCCAGCTCCGCGTCGATGCCCCGCCAGGTGTACGCCGCCTTGCCGGCCTCGATGAACTCCGGCGGCACCGCTCGGGCCTCCTGCAGGGCCTCGTCCAGCATGGCCACAAGCTGATCGTCACTGTTCCACCAGTTGCTGGCCACGAGCCTCACTCCCGTTCCCCTGTCGTCGCTCGGCCTCGATCAGTGCGGCGAGAGCCGGGCAGCGGCGTAGTTCGTCCAGGCACCGCATGCGGTTCGGGCCGATCGAACCGGTCTTCATGCCCAGCCGTGCCCCGATCTCGCGGTACGGTGGCCGGCCCTCCTGAAACAACATCGACAACAGCTCGCGGCACCGCGGCTGGAGCTGCGTGAACGCCTCGCGCAGCGCGATGTGCCATTGCCTGCGCTCCAGCTCCCGCTCCAGCTCGGCCACCTCGTCCGGCGCGACCGGCTCGGTGGTCGCTGCCTGCTCGGTGCGCTCCTTCTGCTGGGCGGCGCGCAGCACCTTCAGGCACTGGTGCCGGGTCGTCGTGGCCAACCAGCCCGGCAGGGCCGCCGGTTCACGGATCGCGGCCAGCTGTTCGACGAGGGTCAGCCACACGGTCTGCCCGACGTCGTCGATGTCGAGACGGCTGAGTTGATGCCGGCGACAGATCGCCCAGACCAGGGGCGCGTACCGCTCGACGATCCGGTCCCACGCCTGCGGGTCGCCATTGCGGGCCGCGATGACGAGCGTCACGACGGTCGGGTCGTTTCGCATCTGGCGCCTCCGCGGTCAGCGAGATCGATCCGGGTCGTCGGGACCGTCGACGTCCTCGGGCCGGTGGATCCGGACCCGACCGTCGACCTCACGCCGCGCCCGCTCGGCCAGCCGGTGCAGGGCCCGCCGGGCGTCGCCACGGCCGGGCGCCGTGAGCGCGG
>JAEHDK010000686.1 GCA_016880465.1 Micromonosporaceae bacterium | reverse complement strand
TTCCTGCAGATGATGATCACACACCATCAGGGCGCGGTCGCGATGGCTCAGGCCGAACAGGCGTCCGGCGCCAACCCGGCGGCCAAACAGCTGGCCAGCAGCATCGAGACCAGCCAGACCGCGCAGATTGCTCAGATGCAGAGGATGCTCGCGACGCCTTCACCAACCCACAGCTGAGGCGGCCGCCGTTTCCGCGGTACGGTTCACGGGGGCAGAAATGCTTTCGATCTGGTCGGCGGCGCGGCACCGTACTGAGGCGAGGTGAGCGGGCGATGATGTGGCTAGACCACGGCATTGGGCCATGGGGATATGTCTTGATGAGCCTGAACATGCTGGTCTTCTGGGGGCTGATCGTCACCGGCATCGTGCTTCTCGTGCGCTACCTCGGCCGCAGCGGATCGGCCGCCGGCCCAGGAAGCGCGGAACGTATTCTCGCCGAACGGTACGCCCGCGGTGAAATCGACGAGCAGGAGTACCGGCAGCGGCTGTCCGTCCTGCGTGGCGGGCCAGTCAGGTAGCGCCCGCAGGCCCGCACCGCCGCCGCGGCGGCAATCATCGTTTCTTCGTCCGCGAGTCGAGCGCCTTCCGCAGGACGGCAAGTTCCCGCTTGGAGGCGGAGCGGGCGAAATGCAGCAACACCGCCTCCGCGTCGCCGGCGGCATCCAGCACATCGCGCAGCGCCTGCGCGGCAGCCTCTTCACGGGTACGCGACGGCTGGTACCGATAGGCCTTGCCATCCAGGTGACGTACTACCCAGCGCTTGCGGTGCAAGTTGTCCAGCACCGTCATGACAGTGGTGTACGCGGGTGCGCGCTGCGGGGCCAGAGCGTTGAGGACGTCGCGGACCCGGATCGGTTCGGTTGCGCGCCAAAGGACATCCATGACGGCGGCCTCCAGATGTCCCAGACCCTGCATGCCCACCTCCTGAACGGTTGGCCTATCACCACGCAGCCATGCGGTCGGCATCCCAGCCTACGAGTCGTCCCCGCACCGTGGCCGGTCGTGGCTTCGCGGAGCCTGACCACATGGCCGACGCACGAGCGAGCCGACGGACTCCGGCAGGCGTCCGCCCTTCTCGTGGAACTGATGAGTCATATCCTGAGCCGATGAACCTGGACTTCCGCGGCGAGATGTGGTTCTGGAAGGGGCCGGCGCCGTGGCACTTCATCACCGTTCCGGAGGAGGAGTGCCGCGAGCTGGAAACGACCGCTGCGTTCCTGAGCTATGGCTGGGGCATGATTCCGGTCACGGCTCGGATAGGGGGAACCAGGTGGACGACGTCGCTGTTCCCTAAAAACGGGCTTTACATCGTGCCGGTGAAGGCGGGGGTGCGGAAGGCCGAAGGGCTTGAAGTGGGAGACACGGTGACGGTCCGTCTGACCGTCGATGTCTGACCAGCCGGGAAGCCAGACTCGGGCGAGGACCGCCCGCATCGCGTGCGCCCTGGCCCACCGCGCCAACAAGGTCGCCTACGCCATGGTCCGCGACTGCAAACCCTACGACCCGAACCGCTGGGCCTGACAACCATGAGCGTTGGTGGCACGCTGAAGGGCACGGAAGGCCGGACCAGACGCCGAATCCGCTATGACGGACCACGGTCACGTCGTGCCTAGCTTGGCGCCCGGCCTTTCGCCGCAGTCTGTCCCCACCCCTTGACGCGACCTACAGCCAGCTAGGCCGGACTCAGCGGCAGTCGGAGCCCCGGCGTGGAGCTGCTGGGTGGTCAAACCCCATGGGATCGGGCGGCACACCGCAGACCGAGTGAGCACGCCAGTATCGGGTGATTTCTAATCTGACGGGCGGGCGAGTCGCTGGTAAGCTGCCGCGATCCGGGGCCGGCCCAGGCGCTGCTGGCACGCACCGGCCAGTCGCGCGGTCCGTGCGACACCCCACCGATGGCCGGCCACCCGGTGAATCTGTAGCGCCGCGCGGGCCGACTCCAACGCTGCCCTGACTTCGCCCGTTTTCAGTTGTACGGTCCCGAGCGCGGTCAACGCGGTCGCGCCCAGCAGCCGGTACCCCCATCGAGTGGCCAGCTCGTGCGCCGCGGTGGCATGGGTGAACGCCTGCTCGGTGTTGCCGAGCAGAAGGTCGGTCTCCACGCAGTCGGTGAGCGCCACAATGGTGCCGCGCCGGTAATTGTGCCGTGTCGCGACGTCGATGGCGTCCTTATGCAGGACTGCGGCGCTATCGAGGTTGCCTAGTCCACAGTGGATTCGGCCGAGCAGGCTCAGCGCGTCAGCTTCAACAACCCGCTCGCCGATGTCCCGGCTCAGTTCCAGCGCCCGCATCGCTTTGACCTGCGCCTGGTCGGGTCGACCAGTGTCAAGCGCGAGCGTCGCGCAGGTCTGTAACAGCGTGGCTTCGCCGTACTGCGATCGCAGCCGTTCGTTAAGCGACTGCGCGCGGTGTAGGAGTTCCTCCGCGACGTCGCTGGCTCCGAGTTCGTGCTCGATGACCCCGAGATTGGTCAGCGCGACGGCCTCCGGATAGGGCGACCCGAGGTGGAGCGCAGTGTTGAGGCTGCGCCGGACCGAGCAGCGCGCCTCGATGAGGAGTCCTCGGTCGCGCAGAGCCAAGCCTATGTTGTTCAGGCTGGCTGCCCGTCCTTGGTCGTTGCCCTGCCGCCGGTGGGCCAAGTACGACGCGTGATACCGGGCCGTCGCCGGGCCGAACTGCCCGAGTTGGTGGTGTGCGACGCCAAGCCCGTTGAGCAGACTCGCCTCCACGTCCCAGCGGCCGATCGCGCGGCACAGCACGAGCGCTTCCTCATAACACGCGAGGGCATCTTCGAACCGGCTCGCCGCCCGGCACGCCTCACCCAGACTGCCCAGCAGCACAAGCTCGATATCGCGGTCACCGGCGACGCGTGCGGCCTCGATGCCCACGCTCGCCGTCGCCAGCCAGTCGGCGGTCTGCCGGCGGATGCGGAAGTACGCGTGGAGGTTCTGCGACAGACGGGCTGCGGTTGCCGCATGGCCCGAGGCCATCCCGTCGCGGATGGCGCCGAGGAGGCCGTCGCGCTCCGCCTCCAGCCATGCCAGCGCCGCCGTTGAGTCGTCGAAGCCCGGTCCGTGTCCATTGGCGGGCCTGGACCCGGGCACGCGCACCGGTAACGCGGCCGACGCCGCAGCGCTGCGGTTTTCGTACCAGGTGAGAAGCCGGCTTTGTGCCGACTCCCGCGCCCCAGTCCGCTCGTCCAGCTGCAGGCATTCCAGCGCGTAGCTGCGCAGCAGGTCGTGCATCCGGTACCGGTCGGTCGGGTGATGCTCGACGAGGTTGGCGGCCATGAGCTCAT
>JAEHDK010000685.1 GCA_016880465.1 Micromonosporaceae bacterium | reverse complement strand
GGCGCGCTCACCCAGCACACCGGCGCCGGCGGGCCGGTGCCGGCGAGCGACGCCGGCTGGGACGAGCTGGCCCGGGAGGCCGTGCGGTCGTACCGGGCCACCCACCGGTACGTACCGGGCCTCGGGCACCCGAAGCACCGCGGCGGCGACCCGCGGACGCCGGTGCTCCTGCGGATCGCCGCCGAGGAGGGGCTACTCGGTCCGCACCTGCGCCTGTTCGAGGCGGTTGGCCGGGTCCACCCCGAGCTGCTGGGCCGGACCCTGCCGCTCAACGGCGCGGGTACGTGCGGCGCGGTGCTGTGCGATCTGGGCTTCCCGGTGCAGATCCTGCGCGGGTTCGCCCTGTTGGCGCGGGCGGCCGGGCTGCTCGGTCACCTTGCCGAGGAGATGCGTCGCCCGATCGGCGCCGACGTCTACGACCACGTCGACCGGGCAACGGACTACCAACCACCCTCCCCGGGTACGCCGGACTAGATGCGGAAGAACAGGTTCAGGTAGCGCTCGGCCAGCTCGAAGTCGCCGCGTACGGTGCCGAAGTTGCCACGGCCGAACGCGGTGAGCACCATGCTGCCGGCGTCGAACTCGATGTACGCCGGCAGGCTCTCGATCTCGCCGGGCTCGTAGGTCATGCCGTCCTTGGTGATGGTGACCCGGTAGTCGCCGGCGTTGCGGCCGCCCACCCGGACGCCGATCGTGAACGGCTCGGTGACCTCGTTCGTCTTCACCGTGCCCTGCCAGACCGCGAACATGAACGGCACCAGCAGATCGGCGGCGTCCCCGTCCAGGCCGTGCGCCATCCCGGTGCCCTGCCGGATGTCCCACGAGTGCACCCCGAAGTCCATGAGCTGCCCGGCGGCGTAGAAGAAGGCCGGCACGGGGCCCATGTACGGGTGGGTGACCAGGAAACCGGTCCACTCGTCGGCGCTGAGCGGCTCGAGGATCTCCCGCATCTTCGCGACGTCGGCGCGCAGCCGCTCCATCAGCTCGGCCTGCGGGATGTCCCGGAGCGCGCTCGCACCCTGGTCCACCAGTTGGCTCATCACCGCCAATCCGTGCGGCGGCGGCACCTCACCCTTGCCGTGGGCCGCATCGAAGGCCCGGAAATAGCCCTCGATCGTATCCACGATGTGGGCGACGACATCGCGCGTCTCCCATCCCGTGCAGGCGGTCGGCGCGTGCCATGCCTCGGGCCGTTCGGCCATTGCGAACATTCGTTCGGCTTCCTTGCGTACGACGCGCAGGATCGTGTCCTTGCCCTCGTACGTCATGGCGTTCCACTCACTCATGTCCAGGAACCTCTCTTGAGAGTGCGCCTGATGCGATAGTGACCCGCGCTATTCGTCGAGCTGACGGCCACCGAAGTACATCAGCGGGTCGCTGAGCAGCTCCACCTGGATGCCGTCGGGATCCTTGAAGTACATCGACTCCGCAATGCCCTGGTCCGGGCCGACGTACGGCACGCCGGCCTCGTTGAGCCGGACCCGCAGCTGTTCCCAGCGATCGCGGGGTACGGAGATCGCGATGTGCTGGACGGAGCCGATGGACTCGACGCCGGGCTTGAGGCCGAGCCCGGGGAAGTCGAAGAAGCCCAGCAGCGTCTGGTTGCCCAGATCGAAGAAGAAATGCGACGAACCCTGGTAGTCGCGGTTCTCGACAAGCTCGACGAGGGGGAAGCCGAGCATGCCTTGGTAGAACTGGATCGTGCGCTCCACGTCAGAGCAGATCAACGCAGCGTGATGGATGCCCCTTCCGGGCGTCGGTTCGCGCTCCGCGACCGGACGCAGGTACCGTGCGCGCAACTCGGCCCGCCGGGCCTCAAGCTCTACCAGTTCCGACTCGGTTGGCATGGCCGGTACCTCTCCGATGCTGTTTCCTCGGCTGTTCCGCCCCGCGGATCAGATCGGATCGTAACCCGTTGCGGGCCGGACGTCAGGTACCGATAGTCAAGAACATCTACCGCTGCGTACCGTAGGCCGGTACCGCGCTTCTGGGCGCCCGATCGGTCGGGCTTCGCGGGGAAGGACGATGTCATGCCGGAGCTTCCGTTGTTCCCGACTGCTCTGGTGGGCAGCTTCGCGCAACCCGAGTGGCTGATCGACCGGGCCAAGCTCGCCGGCCGGTTCCCGCCCCGGGTACGCGCGCGCGAGCTGTGGCGGCCCGCACCGGAACACCTGGCGCAGGCGCAGAACGACGCGACCCTGCTCGCCATCCGGGCGCAGGAGGATGCCGGTCTGGACATCGTGACCGACGGCGAGATCCGCCGGGAGAGCTACTCGAACCATTTCGCGACGGCACTGCGCGGACTCGACCTCGACGATCCCGGCGAGGCGCTGGACCGCAGCGGGCAGCCCAATCCGGTGCCGAGGGTGGTGGGCCCGATCAGCCGGCCGGAACCGGTGCAGGTGGCCGACGTACGCTTCCTGCGCCAGCACACCGACCGCACCGTCAAGGTGACCGTTCCCGGCCCGTTCACGATGTCCCAGCAGGCCCAGGACGACTACTACGGCAACCCGGAGGACCTCGCGTACGCCTACGCGGACGCGGTCAACGCCGAGGTGCGGGATCTCTTCGCCGCCGGAGCGGACGTCGTCCAGCTGGACGAGCCGTACCTGCAAGCCCGGCCGGAGTCCGCGCGCCAGTACGGCTTGAGCGCCCTGAACCGCGCGCTGGACGGCGTCGTCGGCACCACCGCGGTGCATCTGTGCTTCGGCTACGCCGCGATCATCCACGACCGGCCGTCGGGCTACTCGTTCCTACCCGAGCTCGCCGACTGTACGTGTGACCAGATCTCGATCGAGACCGCACAGTCCAACTTGGACACTGTCGTGCTCCGCCACCTCGCCGGCAAGACCATCATGGTCGGCGTGATCGACCTGTCCGACCCGGTCGTGGAAACCGTCGACACCGTCGTGACGCGGGTACGCCGGGTGCTACCCCATGTCGCGCCGGAGAACGTCATCATCGCCACGGACTGCGGGATGAAGTATCTGCCGTGGGGCTCGGCGGTGGGCAAGATGCGCGCGATGGCCGGCGCCGCCCAGGTGTTGCGCGCCGAGTTCGGCGGCTGAGCCGCCGGTGGTCGGGGACGGCCGCCGGCACCGACTGGGGCTCCGGCCTCGGACGCATCGAGGTCGGCGAGGATGCCCGACGCCCGACCGGCGGGCGGCCGCGAGCGTGGCCCGCAGGGCATACCGTGCGGGTGGGACCAGCGTGCCGATTTCGCACCGGCTCGGCGCGTGCGGGATGCCGACCGGATCGTCCATTGACCGTGACCCTGCGGGTCTATCCCATCGTCTTCGCGCCGTCGATCGACTCGCGGAGGATGTCTGCGTGACCGGCGTGCTGAGACGTCTCGGCAATGACGTGCAGCAGCACCCGGCGAACCGACCAGCTCGCGCCCGGCTCGAACCAGGGCGCCACGGGCAGGGGGTGGGACGCGTCGAGGTCGGGCAGCGTCAACACGAGCTCGTCGGTGTGGCTCGCCACTGCCTCGTAGTTAGCGAGCAGACCGGCCAGTGTCTCGCCGTCGACCATGCGGAACCCGTTGACCCAGTCCGCCGGCTCGCTCTCCATCGCCTCGGCGCCGCCGACGGCGAACCGCATCCACCCCCGCTCGGTGTCGGCCACGTGTTTGATGAGGCCGCCGAGGCAGAGCTCGCTCACCGTCGTGCGCTTGGCCGCCTGCTCGTCGGTAAGCCCCTGGACGGTGTGGCGCAGAAATCCCCGGTGCTTCGCCAGGGTCTGCAGCAGATCGGCCCGCTCGCCGGTAACGATCTCGTTCGAGCTAGTCATGTCGCTTCCCCAATCTCGATGCTCAACCGTCCGGCACAGCCTAGGACCCGGCACCGACACTCTGGTGGTGTGTCGTCCCCGCCCACCCCGCCGGTGGGCAACCGGCTCGATGTCGCATGTGGACTGTCCTACTATGCGCAGTACGTGGCCGCCAGCGGCCGTACGTACCGCAGCAGTGCCGCGAGAAACCGGTCGGGCTGGGTGAAGGTGCAGAAGTGGCCCGCGTCGCGGATGTGCACGAGCTCCTTCGCGGGCCGGCACCTCACCAAGTACTCCTCGGCCAGTCCGGTCAGGGTCACCGGCCTCGTGCCGAGCGCCCTACCCGACCCGGCCCGACGGGTCGTTCGGCCCTGGTAACCCGCTGGCCCGCCGGTGGACGCTGGCGTGGTTGGACGTTAGCGTGCTCGAAACCGGGGGACTGATAGTCATGACACAGGCCACAACCCACGACCCGGCAGTACTGGACGCGATTCGCGACGTGGTCGGCAACGCCGGTGCCGGGAAGGTGTTCGGCGCCCCGATCAACCAGGACGGCCTG
>JAEHDK010000684.1 GCA_016880465.1 Micromonosporaceae bacterium | reverse complement strand
TCCGGGACGTGAAAGGCCAGGAGGTGCTGCTGTTCATCGACAACATCTTCCGGTTCACCCAGGCCGGTTCCGAGGTGTCCACGCTGCTCGGCCGTATGCCGTCCGCCGTGGGCTACCAGCCGACCCTGGCCGACGAGATGGGCGAGATGCAGGAGCGGATCACGTCGGTCCGCGGTCGGGCCATCACCTCGATGCAGGCGATCTTCGTGCCCGCCGACGACTACACCGACCCGGCGCCGCACACCACGGTCTCCTTTCTCGACGCGACCACGAACCTCGAGCGGCGCATCTCCGACAAGGGCATCTACCCGGCGGTCGACCCGCTGGCGTCGTCGTCGCGCATCCTCGCGGCCGAGTTCGTGGGCCCGGCCCACTACGACGTCGCCTCCGAGGTGAAGCGGATCCTCCAGCGGTACCAGGACCTGCAGGACATCATCGCGATCCTCGGCATCGACGAGCTGTCCGAGGAGGACAAGATCGCAGTCGGTCGAGCCCGCCGGATCGAGCGCTTCCTGTCGCAGAACACCTTCGCGGCGTCCAAGTTCACCGGCGTCGAGGGCTCGTTCGTCCCGGTCAAGGAGACGGTCGAGGCGTTCAAGAAGCTCACCGAGGGGGAGTACGACCACTACCCCGAGCAGGCGTTCTTCATGTGCGGCGGGATCGAGGACCTGGAGCGCAAGGCACACGAGCTGATGAAGTCCGAGTAGGACCGCCGCGGCGATCTCGGCAGGGGGTACTACACTCAGGCATCCCCGCATGGGGGTTCGACTACCGGGAGTCATGGTGGCCAATCAGCTGCACGTGGAGCTCGTCGCGGTCGAGCGGAAGGTCTGGTCGGGTGAGGCCGAGATGGTCGTCGCCCGGACCACCGAGGGTGAGCTCGGCGTCCTGCCGGGGCATGCCCCGCTGCTCGGCCAGCTGGCCGAGCCCGGCCAGGTCCGGATCAAACTGGCCGGCGGCCAGGAGATGGCCTATGACGTGTCCGGCGGCTTCCTGTCGGTCGGGGCAGATGGGGTCACCGTCCTCGCCGAGAGCTGCGAACCAGCCGCCGCACCGGTCCGCTGAGCCGGCCGACTGAGCCGGCATGCCGATGTGGATTCTGATCTGGCTGGGGATCGGAATCGTCGGTGTGTTCGCGGTCGTCGCGGGCTTCTTTCTGCGCCGCGAGTGGGTGGCCCGTGACGGCGGCACGATAGAGGCGAGCCTTCGTCTGTCCACAATGGTCGTCGGGCGCGGTTGGGCGCCGGGGTTCGCCCGGTTCAGATATGACGAGTTCCGCTGGTACCGCATGTTCAGCCTGGCCTTCGGCCCGCGGCGCGTGCTGGTCCGGCGCGGGCTCGCGGTGGAGAGCCGCCGGCTGCCGGGCGGCCCCGAGCGGCTGGTGCTGCCGGACGACTGGGTGATCCTGCGGTGCCTCTCCCAGCAGGCACCGGTTGAGATCGCGATGGCCGAGTCCACCGTCACCGGGTTCCTGTCCTGGCTGGAGTCAGCCCCACCGGGCACCGCGAACCGCGGCCGCACCGGTCGTCCGGCACCGGACGGCCGACCGCACCGGCGCGAGCGACGGCGCCAGCCGGGCTAGGAACCCGAGCCGGGCCTACCGGGCCGCAGACCTACCGGGCCGCTGCCTTGCGGTAGCGCGAGATTGCCAGCGGGACGAAGATCACCAGGATCAGCGCGATCCACATCAGCGCCAACTGGATCGGGTGCTCGGCGGGGAAGC
>JAEHDK010000683.1 GCA_016880465.1 Micromonosporaceae bacterium | reverse complement strand
GGTGCGGGTCCGGCCGGTGGCGAGTCGTCCCGGCTCGCGCGCGTGGCCGCCTCGCCCGCCGCGCCCATCCAGTTGCGCACCCGGCCGGCGCCGGCCCCTACCCATTCGCCGACGTCGTTGGCGCCGCCGCCCAGCCGGCGCAACAGGCCCACCAGCGGGTCCTGGGACCGGCGGAACGCCTCGCGGTACTCGTCGGCCGCCGCCTTCGCGTCCGCGCTGAAC
This sequence comes from Micromonosporaceae bacterium, assembly GCA_016880465.1. Lineage (GTDB taxonomy): Bacteria > Actinomycetota > Actinomycetes > Mycobacteriales > Micromonosporaceae > EFPC-2. The sequence continues at coordinate 1,497 of JAEHDK010000683.1, read as the reverse complement.
GATGCGCTGCCGTCCTCGTCGCGGCGCGGGTAGTCGCCGGACAGGATCCGCTGGTAACCGCCCGAGTCGATCCAGCGCCGCACCTCAGCCGCGCGGGCCACGGGCAGCGGGTGGGTGCGCCAGATGACCTTGCCGATCTTGATGACGCTGTCCCGGAGGTCGCCGCCCCGGTCGTACTCGGCGGCCTGCTCCAGAAACGCCGCTGTGTCCACTTCGGACAGATCGCCGCCGCCGGCCAGCTTCATCGACAGGCGCAGCGACGCCGCGGGATCCTGGCAGGCCAGCAGCGCGGCCCGGTCGGCGGACAGTTCGGCCTTGCGCCACCACTCGCGCAACGCGGCCACGATGCCCATCAAGACGACCGAGCCGGCCGGGAGCCAGGCGACCCGGCGGGCCCACCGGGTCAGGATCGCCATCATCGTCCGGTACACCGCGTGCCCGGACAGGAGATGGCCCAGCTCGTGGCCGAGCAGGCAGCGTAGCTCGTCCTCGTCGAGCAACTCCAGGGCGCCGCTGTTGACGACGATGAACGGGTTGGCCATGCCGACGCACATGCCGTCGAGCGCGCGGTCGTACTGCACGTACAGCTCCGGCAGCTCGGCGACGTCCAGCGTCGCGGCCGCCTCCGCGAACGTACGGTGCACCCGGGCGTACTGCCGGTGGTCGACCCGGATCGCAGAGCCGAGAAACTCCAGCCGCCACGCACGCTCGTTCCACATGGCGTTGATTGCCTTGAGTACGTCGTCGAAGCCGCGCAGTTCCCGCAGCGCCGTCAGCGCGCCGCGGTCGGCCGGATGCTCCCAGGCCCGGGAGCTGATGCCGGTGAGCATGATCCGCCGGCGGACCGGTTGGCCACTGGCCGCGGTCGGCTGGTTCCCGGTCGTCATGTGCGCCTCCCCGGTGTCCGCTGCGCAGGCCCGTTACCTGGCGATCGTGCCCTACGCCGCGGGTCCGCGTCTATCGGCTGATCCGCACGTACTGTGTCGCGGGATCGTGCGGTACGGCCGGCGCGCCGTCCACCACCACGTCAGCGTGGTCCGCGGTGGCGTCGGCGGCGAAGTGGCGGTCCTCGGCCGCCTGCCAGTCCACGAGGTACGGCCGGACGACCTCGCCGTCCCGGGCCACCGCCCGCTCCCGGCGCAGCAGGAGCGGTGCGGTCACGAACACCGCACACGTCAGCTCCGGGCGTACGGCGGCCCGGGCCGCGGAGAAGCCGTCCAGCAGCACCACGGGTTCGGGCGCGACCTCGTACCACCGCGGGCCGAACCGGCCGGTGAGCCAGTCGTAAGCGCGGTACCGGCCGGGCCCGCCGCGGCGCAGCGGCGCAAGAACCTGCGCGTCCAACCGGGGCCAGAACGTGAGCTGGTCAGCCCACCCGTCGAGCAGGTCGTCGGTGTGTACGGTCGGCGGCTCGCCGCCCGCGGTCGCGCCGGCGCCCGGTGCGGCGGGCGAATTCGCGCCGGTCGCCTGATGATCGGACCGCCGAAGGTGCCACCG
>JAEHDK010000682.1 GCA_016880465.1 Micromonosporaceae bacterium | reverse complement strand
TCGTGCAGCCGACCGGCAGCGGCCGGTACGCACTGGTCAGCGACCCCTACAACCGCGGCAGCCTGCCCATGATGGGCGGCATGGGCAGGGACGGGGATGGCTCCGCGGCCGCCGGCCCGGTAACCCTGGCCACCCTGGAAGCATCGGGGCCGGCCGCCACGCCGCCGTCTTTGTTGCCCGGCACGCTGCCGGCGCCGGCCGTCCCGCCCGGCCCGGTGACCCGGCGGCGTCAGCTCACCTTCGCCATCGGGATGGGCGGGATGGGCAGGGGCGGGATGGCCTTCACCATCGACGGGCGCACCTTCGACCCGGGCCGCGACGACCAGACCACCGCGCTGGGCACCACCGAGGAGTGGACCGTGCTCAACACCAGCCCGATGGACCACCCGTTCCACCTGCACACCTGGCCGTTCCAGGTGGCGGCCGCCAGCGCCGGCACACCCTTAACCGGCATACGCCAGGACGTCGTGCTCATCCCCGCCCGCGGCTGGGTCCGGCTGCGCATCCCGTTCACCGACTACCCGGGCCGCAGCGTCTACCACTGCCACATCCTCGACCACGAAGACCGCGGCATGATGGGCACCATCAACGTCCGCGGTTAGCAGCCGGTTCCGGCCAGGCTGCCTCGACCGCTCGGCCACGAAACTACGACGTCGGCGAATCCGCCACCCTCGGCGCGACGCCGGCGGCGGCCCGGACGAAGCCCGCGGCCCGCTCAGCGATCATCAACGTGGGCGCATGCGTGTGCCCCCGGATGATCCGTGGCATGACGGACGCGTCCACCACCCGCAGCCCCCGTACGCCGTGCACCCGCAGCTCAGCGTCGACGACGGCGAGCTCGTCCGTGCCCATCCGGCAGGTACCCACCGGGTGGTAGAGCGTCTCCGACCACTGGCGCAGGAACTGGACCAGCTCCTCGTCGCTCGTGACCTGTCGGTCCGGCCGCATCGGCGCACCGACGTACGGCCGCAGCGCCTCGCTGTCCACGATTCGCCGGGCAAACCGCATGCCGGCCACCAGCCGCTGGATATCGGCCTCGGCCGTGAAGTACGCCGGGTCGATGACCGGTGCGGCGGCCGGGTCGGCGCTGGCGAGCGTGATCCGGCCGTGGCTCTCCGGTTGCAGCAGGATCACTCCGACGGTGATGCCGTGCCCGGGTGGCATGGTCTGGCCATGGTCGAGGAACGGTACGGGAGCAAAGATGATCTCCAGATCCGGCTCGGCGAGGCCGGGTGTGCTCGGGAAGAAGGCGACGGCTTCGGCCACATTCGACGCGAGCATGCCCCTGCGGAACAGCAGGTACTTGACGAGCTGCCAGGCCGACTCCGCGGCCACCAGGGTGACCGGCACGGGGCAGTGCACGATCCAGCCGGCCGCCAGGTGGTCCTGGAGGTTCCGGCCGACCCCGGGCAGCGCATGCTGTACCTCGATACCGTGCCCGGCCAGGTGCGCCGGATCGCCGATGCCGGAGAGCATGAGCAGTTGGGGCGAGCCGATCGCGCCCGCGGCGAGGAGCACCTCGCGGCGCGCGTCGAGCCGCTGCGGTGCGCCGGTCGCGTCGATGTACTGCACGCCGGTGGCACGGTCACCGTCCAGCAGCAGCCGGGTGGCGTGGCCGCCGGTGACCAGGTGCAGGTTCGGCCGGCGGCGTACGGGGTGGAGGTACGCGTCCGCCGCGCTCCACCGCCGGCCACGGTGCTGGGTGACCGGGGTCGGCGCGTACCCGGCGTAGTCCGGCGCGGGCAGCCCGGGCGCGTTCAGCTCGGTGAGCCGGCGCAGGCCCACCTCGGCGCACGCCGCAAAGAACGCCGTGGTCACCGGACTGGGGTCGGGCACCTCTTCGATCCACAGTGGACCGTTCGTACCGTAGACCTGGTCGTGGTTCGAGCCCACCCGGCGCTCGATGCGGTGGAAGGAGGGCAGCACGTCGGCATAGGTCCACCCGGGGCCCCAGCCGTCGTAGTCGGCCTTGAAGCCCCGCACCCACATCTGGGCGTTGATCGAGGACGACCCGCCGAGCGTCCGGCCCCGCGGCCAGTACATCGACCGGCCCGCCATGCCGGCCTGCGGCGTCGTGCTGAAGTCCCAGTCGTACGCCGTCTTGAACAGCTTGCTGAACGCGGCCGGGATGCGGATCTCCATCTTGCGGTCCGAGCCGCCGGCCTCCACCAGCGCCACCCGGCAGGCCGGGTCGGCCGACAGCCGGTTGGCGAGCACGCAGCCGGCCGAACCGGCTCCGACGATCACGTAGTCGTACATGGCGCCTCCCGGCCGTGACCACCTCCGTGTGCAGTGACGCTACTCGCCCGGACCGGTGCCCGGCAGATACGAGATTGCGGCCACGCACGCGGTCCATCCGGCACCGGCCGCCCCAGCACGCCCTCCTCGCTACGCTTGCGGGGATGGAGCCGACATCGGGTCGCCTCGGCGCGGCCCCGCGAACCGCTGTGGTCTGGGCGGTGTTGCGCCGTGAACTCGAGCGGAGCGCGACACCGCTGGCCGTGGTCGACGTCTCATGAGATCTGAAAATGGAGTAGCCATAGTAGAGTGCAACTCCGCCGACAAAGTAACGCAGTTGTCCCGGTAACTGGCGCGAGAGTTCCAGCCAGATACCATTAGGGTCTGTGTTAGCGAAATGCGCGGTGGCTGCATAATACACCGTCGAGAGAATGTAGACGGCCACGAGAGTTACGATGGGCCATCGGGATACCGCCC
>JAEHDK010000681.1 GCA_016880465.1 Micromonosporaceae bacterium | reverse complement strand
CCCCGCTCCCGCTCGTACCGGCCTTGTCCAGCCGCGCCTCGACGGCCTCCCCGAGCCGGCTGCGCAGCTCCGGTACCGGGATCCGGTCGAGCAGTTCGGCGAAGAAGCCGCGCACCACGAGCCGGCGCGCCTCGTTCTCCGGGATGCCGCGCGCCATCAGGTAGAACAGCTGCTCGTCGTCGAACCGGCCGGTGGCGCTCGCGTGCCCGGCCCCGACGACCTCCCCGGTCTCGATCTCCAGGTTGGGCACCGAGTCCGCCCGCGCGCCGTCGGTCAGCACCAGGTTCCGGTTGATCTCGTACGTGTCGGTGCCGGTCGCCTCGGCCTGGATCAACACGTCACCCACCCAGACCGTGTGCGCGCCCTCGCCCTGCAGCGCGCCGCGGTAGGCGACGTAGCTGCGGCAGTCGGGTACCGCGTGGTCGACCAGCAGCCGGTGCTCCAGGTGCTGCCCCGCGTCGGCGAAGTACAGCCCGTAGAGCTCGGCTTCCGCGCCCCGGCCGGCGTACTCCACGCTGGTGTACTGCCGGACCAGGTCGCCGCCGAGCGCCACCTGCACGTGTACGACCCGGGCGTCGCGGTCCAGCCGGAACTTGACGTGCTGCGCTTGAACGGCGTCCGGCGCCCAGTCGGCGAGGGTGATCAGTACGAGGCGCGCCCCGGGGCCGACCGCCACCTCGACGTTGTCCGCGAGCGTGACCGATCCTGACTGATCGAGTACGAGTGTGACCTCGGCAAGCTCGCCAATGTCGACGTATGTGTGACCGAAACTGGTAATTGCAGCGTCGCTGCCGACGAGCCGTACGACGGCCGGCTCGGGTACGACCGCAGCGCGCTCGACCGAGATCAGCCGGGCCGGTCCGGCGGCGCCGTACGCGAGCGCACTCACCCGGTCGAACGGCGTCAGCACGCTGCCGATCCGGGGGTCGGCGCGGTCCACGGTGGACACCGAGAGCCCGGCCGGCAATACACCGTACTCCATCCGGAGCGCGGCCGGCGCCCCGGCCGCGGCCTCGGCACCGGCCGACGACAGCCCGCGCAGCCGGCGCAACGGGGTGAACCGCCACTCCTCCTCGCGACCGGTGAGGGCCGGAAAGTCGGCCACGTCGTACGAGCGCAGCGCCTGGCTCTTGGTCTTCGGCGGACCCGCGGTGACAGCCGGCGCCGCCGTCATGCGGGCCCCCCGCGGAATCGTGAGCGAAGCGAGCGACTTCGTGAGGTGCTCATCCGACCGCGCCTTCCATCTGCAGCTCGATGAGCCGGTTGAGCTCCAGGGCGTACTCCATCGGCAGTTCCTTGGCGATGGGCTCGATGAAACCGCGCACGATCATGGCCATGGCCTCGTCCTCGGACAGGCCGCGGCTCATCAGGTAGAACAGCTGGTCCTCGCTGATCTTCGACACGGTCGCCTCGTGGCCCATCGCGACGTCGTCCTCGCGGATGTCCACGTACGGGTACGTGTCCGAGCGGGACACGGCGTCGACCAGCAGCGCGTCGCACTTCACCGTGGACTTCGAGTGGTGTGCGTCCTCGAGCACCTGCACCAGGCCGCGGTAGCTGGTACGGCCACCGCCCCGCGCGATCGACTTCGAGATGATCGTCGACGACGTGTGCGGCGCCGCGTGCACCATCTTCGCGCCGGCGTCCTGGTGCTGACCCTCGCCGGCCATGGCCACGCTGAGCACCTCGCCCTTGGCGTGCTCGCCGGTCAGGTAGACCGCCGGGTACTTCATCGTGACCTTGGACCCGATGTTCCCGTCGACCCACTCCATCGTCGCGCCCTCGTGCGCCACGGCCCGCTTGGTGACGAGGTTGTACACGTTGTTCGACCAGTTCTGGATCGTGGTGTACCGGCAGCGCGCGCCCTTGTGCACGACGATCTCGACGACGGCGGAGTGCAGCGAGTCGGACGAGTAGATGGGCGCCGTGCAGCCCTCGACGTAGTGGACGTACGCGCCCTCGTCGACGATGATCAACGTCCGCTCGAACTGGCCCATGTTCTCCGTGTTGATCCGGAAGTACGCCTGCAGCGGGATGTCGACCCGCACGCCCTTGGGCACGTAGATGAACGAGCCGCCCGACCAGACGGCGGTGTTCAGCGCGGCGAACTTGTTGTCGCCGACCGGGATCACCGTGTTGAAGTAGTCCCGGAACAGGTCCTCGTGCTCCTTGAGCCCGGTGTCGGTGTCGAGGAAGACGACGCCCTGCTGCTCCAGCTCCTCCTGGATCTTGTGGTAGACTACTTCGCTCTCGTACTGCGCGGCGACCCCGGCCACCAGCCGCTGCTTCTCGGCCTCGGGGATGCCCAGCCGGTCGTACGTGTTCTTGATGTCGTCGGGCAGCTCGTCCCAGCTGGCCGCCTGCTTCTCGGTCGATCGGACGAAATACTTGATGTTGTCGAAGTCGATGCCGGACAGGTCGGCGCCCCAGGCCGGCATCGGCTTGCGGTGGAACAGCCGCAGGCCCTTCAGGCGCAGGTCGAGCATCCAGTCGGGCTCGTTCTTCTTGGCCGAGATGTCGCGCACGACCTCCTCGTTGAGGCCGCGACGGGCGGATGCCCCGACGAGGTCCGAGTCGGCCCAGCCGTACTCGTACCTGCCCAGGTTGGCGACGAGCTGGTCCTGGGTTGTCTGTTCGGTCATCGTTGCGTCCTCACCATCGTGTGTCGTGGCTGAGCTGGTATGTGAGTCGTGCAGACTCCGTCGCCGTGGGCGATCGTCGCGAGCCGTTGCACGTGGGTTCCGATCAACCGCGAGATCACCTGCGTCTCGGCCTCGCAGAGCTGCGGAAACTCCGCGGCGACGTGCGCCACCGGGCAGTGGTGCTGGCAGAGCTGGCCACCCGAGGCGATCGTCGACGCGCCGGCAGCGTAACCCTCCGCGGTCAGCGCCTCGGCGAGTGCCTGCGCCCGGGCGAGCGGGGCGTCGCCGGCCCCCTCCATCGCGGTGCGGCAGCGCGCCTCCAGCGCCGCGACCTGTGCCGCGGCGAACGCGGCCACGGCCTGCCGGCCGCCCCATTGGGCGATCCAGCGCAGCGCCGCGCCGGCCAGGTCGTCATAGGCATGGGCACCGCACCGGCGTCGCCCCAGGTCGGTCAAGGCGAAGCGGCGCGCCGGTCGACCCCGGCCGCGCTGGCCGTGGACCGGGCGGTCGGACGCGACGACGTCGCCGTCCGCGAGCATCGCGTCGAGGTGGCGCCGGATGGCCGCCGGGCGGAGGCCCAGCGCCTCGGCCAGTTCGGCGGCGGACGCCGTACCGCGGGCGAGCAGCAGCTGGGTGACCCGGTCCCGGGTACGCCCGTCTGCGGTGGTCTCCACCACCGCCGGAGCAGGCGCCTGGTTTTTCACTACGTAAGTGTGACGTATTTCGGGGAGATCGTGCAAACGAACTGCCGAGTGATCCAAACCTCACCCGTTCGCCGTACGAGTTGGGACGGGCCGTACTATCCGCCCGTGATCCTCTTGCGCCGCCTGGCCCTGGCTTCGCTGGTGGCGAACGTCGTCATCGTGATCACCGGGGGCGCGGTACGGCTGACCGGGTCGGGCCTCGGCTGCCCCACCTGGCCCAGGTGCACCGACACGTCGTACGTCGCGACGCCGGCGATGGGCGGGCACGGCGCGATCGAGTTCGGCAACCGTACGCTCGGCGGGCTCGTCGGGCTGATCGCGATCGTCACCCTGCTCGCGGCCGCTCGGCAGCGCCCCCGCCGCCCGGTCGCGGTCCGGCTCGCCGCGCTCGTGCTGGCCGGTGTGCTCGCCCAGGGCCTGCTCGGCGGGATCACGGTGTGGACCGGGCTCAACCCGTGGCTCGTGGCCGGGCACTTCCTGCTGTCGATGGCGGTGCTCGCGGCCGCGTACGCGCTGTGGGACCGGGTCCGCCGGCCGACCGGCGAGCCTGGGCCGGCCCTGCCGCCGGCGGTGCGTACGCTGGCCGGCGCTCTCGTCGCCGTCGCGGCGCTCGTACTGACCCTCGGCACGGTGGTCACCGGGTCCGGGCCGCATGCCGGCGATCCGGACACGCCGCGGATGGGGTTCGATCCGGAGACTGCGGCCCAGCTGCACGCGGACGGCGTCTTCCTGCTGGTCGGGCTCTCGATCGCGACGTGGTTCGCAGTGCGCGCGGTCGGCGCGCCGCGGCCGGCCGGCCACGCCGCGGCCGTGCTGGTCGGCGTCGAACTGGGCCAGGGCGTGGTCGGGTTCGTCCAGTACGCCATGCACCTGCCGGCCCTGGTCGTCGGCCTGCACATGGCCGGCGCCTGCGCGGTCTGGCTGGCCACCCTCGCGGTCGCGGCGCGGCTGTGGACCGGCCGGCGGCACGCTGGCCGCCAAGACACCGGAGAAGCGGTAGAGCCGGTCAGCCCCAGACCTCGGCGGCGGTCTCCACGATCAGCGCGAGCTTCGCGACCTGCTCGTCGTACGTGAGGACGTTGCCCTCCACTGTGGACGAGAAACCGCACTGCGGGGACAGGCACAGCTGGTCGAGCGGCAGGTACCTGGCGGCCTCGTCCAGGCGCCGCTTCAGGTCGTCCTTCTTCTCCAGCGCACCGCGCTTCGTCGTCACCAGACCCAGCACCACGAGCTTTCCCGGAGGTACGAACCGCAGCGGCGCGAAGCCGCCCGACCGCGCGTCGTCGAACTCCAGGAAGAAGCCGTCGACCGCGAGCTGCGTGAAGAGGGCCTCGGCCACGAAGTCGTACCCGCCCTCGGCGGCCCAGGACGAGCGGAAGTTGCCACGGCACATGTGCGTGGTCACGGTCAGCCCGGCCGGCCGGTCCGCCAGCGCCGCGTTGATCTGCTTGATATACCGCAGGTGCTGGTGCTCCGCGTCGTCGCCGCGGGCGGCCAGCTGGGCCCGCTGGGCCGGGTCGTTGAGGTACGCCAGGCTCGTGTCGTCCAGTTGCAGGTACCGGCAGCCCAGCTCGGCGACCGCGCGCACCTGCTGGGCGTACGCCCGACTCAGGTCGGTCCAGAACTGCTCCTCGTCGGGGTAGACGGCCGGGTCGAGGGCGGCCCGACCACCCCGGTAGTGCACCATGCTCGGTGACGGGATCGTCAGCTTCGGGGTGACTCCCGGCTCCACTGTGGACTTCAGGAATGCGAAGTCCTCCCCGAAGATGGGCTCCTCCAGGCGTACCGGGCCGTCGACCGCGAGCGCGGCGGCGGTGAACTCGAGCAGCCCGTCGGCGTTGCGGAACTGTACGGTGATCTGCCCGTCGGCCGCCCGGATCCCGCCGAGCCGGTAGATGAAGTCCATGTGCCACGAGGTACGCCGGAACTCCCCGTCGGTGGCCGAGCGCAGCCCGACGTCGCGCTGCATGCGGCCGACGTCCCGGATCGCGTCGTCCTCGATCGAGTGCAGCTCCGCCACCGGGCTCTCGCCCGCGGCGTACTGGGCGCGGGCCTGTAGCAGGGCGGCGGGGCGGAGCAGGCTGCCGACGTGGTCGGCGCGGAATGGGGGTTCGCTCATGTCCGTCCTCCGGTCAGGGGTAGGCCGACGTAGTTCTCCGCGAGCGAGGTCGCCGCCGCGCGGGAGCCAGTGAGGTAGCGCAGTTGGGCCAGCTGCAGCCGGTGGGTGAACGGGTCGCCGTCCTGCGCGCGGTGCAGCATCGACGTCATCCACCAGGAGAAATGCTGCACCCGCCAGACGCGGGACAGGCAGCGGGCGGAGTACGCGTCGAGCCCGCTGGTATCGCCCGCGGCCCACGCGCCGAGGGCGTCGGCCAGCACGGCGACGTCGGCCACCGCGAGGTTGAGCCCCTTCGCGCCGGTCGCCGGCACGATGTGCGCCGCGTCCCCGGCGAGGAACAGCCGGCCGTGGCGCATCGGTTCGACCACGACACTGCGCATGGTGGTGACGCTCTTCTCCAGGATCGGCCCGTCGGCCAGCCGCCAGCCGGGGTCGTCGCGCGCCAGCCGCCGGCGCAACTCGGCCCAGATCCGCTCGTCGGGCCAGTCGGTCACCGGCTCGTCCGGGCGTACCTGCAGGTAGAGCCGGGTGATCTGGGGCGAACGCATGCTGTGCAGGGCGAACCCCCGGTCGTGGTACGCGTAGATCAGCTCCTCGGACGACGGCGGCGCCTGCGCGAGTACGCCGAGCCAGGCGTACGGATACTCGCGCTGGTACCGGGTCACCGCATGGTCCGCGACGGCCGTACGGCTCACCCCGTGGTACCCGTCGCACCCGACCACGACGTCGCACCGCAGCTCCCGCGGCCGGCCGTCCTGTACGAAGCGGATCGTGGGCGCATCGTCGAGGCCGTCGAGCGCCACCGCCGGGGCCTGGAACAGCAGCGGCCGGCCGGTGCCGAGCCGGGCCGCCACCAGATCCTTGACCAGCTCGTGCTGCCCGTAGATGGTGATCTCCCGACCGGCCAGGTCGGTGAGCGGGATCCGGTGTCCGGTGCCGTCGAAGAGCAGCTCGATGCCGTGGTGCACCATGCGCTCGCGGAGCAGCCGGCCGGCCAGGCCCACGTCGCGCAGCAGGTCGACGGTCCCGTGTTCGAGGACGCCGGCCCGGATCCGCCGTTCGACGTGCTCCCGGGTCTGCCGCTCCAGCACCACCGAGTCGATGCCCCGCAGGTGCAGCAGGTGCGCCAGCACGAGCCCGGCCGGACCCGCGCCGACGATGCCGACCTGCGTACGCATCGATCAGAAGGGGTACTGCGGGATCTCGCCGCGTACGGTGATCCAGCGCTGATCGGTGAACGCGTCGAGGTTGGCGGCACCGCCGAAGCGGGCGCCGGTGCCCGAGTCGAGCACCCCACCGAACGGCGCGACCGCCTCGTCGTTCACGGTCTGGTCGTTGATGTGCACGATCCCGGTCGGGATGCGGTCGGCCAGCGCCAGTCCGCGCGGGACGTCCCGGGTGAGGATGCCCAGCGACAGGCCGTACCCGCTGTCCGCCGCCAGCCGGGCGGCCTCGTCCACTGTGGAGAAACGGACGACCGGGGCCACCGGCCCGAAGACCTCCTGGACATAGGCCGGCATGTCGGTGCCGACCCGGTCGAGCACGGTCGGCCGGTAGAACAGGTTCTCGTACGTGCCGCCCGCAGCCAGCCGCGCACCGGCGTCCACGGTGGACGTCACGAGCCCGTGCACCTTGTCCCGCTGCCGCTCGTCGATCAGCGGGCCGAGCGCCACCTCGGCCGTGGCCGGGTCGCCGACCGGCAGGTGGCCGGCGTGCGCGGCCAGCGCCTCGACGTACGCATCGGCGATCTTCTCGTGCACGATGTGCCGCCCGGCCGTCATGCAGATCTGGCCCTGGTGCAGGAACGACGCCCAGGCGCCGGCGGACACCGCCCGCTCGGGGTCGACGTCGTCGAAGACCACCAGCGCCGAGTTGCCACCGAGCTCCAGGTGTACCCGTTTGAGGTGCCGCGCGGCCTGTTCGGCGACGACCCGGCCGGTCGCGGTGGAGCCGGTGAACGAGACGACCCGGATATGTGGATCCCCGATCAGCGCGGTACCCGCCGCCGGGCCGCCCGGCAGCACGTGCAGCAGCCCCTCGGGCAGCCCGGCCGCGGCGAAGACCTCGGCGAGGAGGAAGCCGCCGCTGACCGCGGTGCGCTGGTCCGGCTTGAGGACGACGGCGTTGCCGAGCGCGAGCGCGGGCGCGACGGAGCGGCTGGACAGGATCAGCGGCGCGTTGAACGGCGAGATCACTCCGACCACGCCGACCGGTACCCGGCGCAGCAGGCTCAGCCGTGGCTGCGCGGTCGCGAGGATCTCGCCGACCGGGCGGGACGCGAGGGCGGCCGCCTCGTAGCACTCCTGGCTCGCCACGTAGGTGGAGAAGCCGGCGAAGCCGGGTACGCACCCGGTCTCCCGGATGAGCCACCGGTGCAGGTCGGCGGCGTGCTCCTCGATGAGCCGCCCGGCCGTGCGCAGGACCGCCGCCCGGTCCTCGAACGTCGCGGCGGCCCAGTCGCGCTGGGCGGCGGCGGCCGCCGCGGCGGCCCGGGCGACATCATCGGCATCGGCCATCCCGGCGCGGCCGAGTTCGGTGCCGGTCGCCGGTTCGATGATCGGCGCGGCACCACCGTGCGCGGCGGTCCACCCGCCCGAGAAGATCTGGCCGTCCCACCGGGTGCTGTCCAGCAGGGTCATCGCGTACTCCCATGTTTGGCCTTCTGGATCTGGGCGTAGATCTGGCCGCGCAGCTCGGCGAAGCGCGGGTCGCCGCGGGTGGTGAGCTGGTCGCGTGCGGCCGGTAGGTCGATCGCGATGTCCTCGGCGACCCGGGTCGGCGCGGCGGACAGTACGATCACCCGCTGTCCTAGGTAGACGGATTCGTCGATGTCGTGGGTGACGAACAGCAGCGTGACACCGAGCCGCTGCCACACCGAGCGGATCAGGTCCTCGAGGTCCGCCCGGGTCTGCGCGTCGACCGCCGCGAACGGCTCGTCCATCAGCAGCACCCGCGGCCCGTAGGCGATCGCCCGCGCGATGGCCACCCGTTGCTGCATTCCGCCGGACAGCTGCCAGGGGTACGCGCCGTGGACGTCGCCGAGGCCGACCGCCCGGAGCGCCTCCTCGACCAGCCCGTGCCGGGTGCGCCGCGGCAGCCCGGCCGCGCGCAGCGGCAGCTCCACGTTGTCGCGGGCCCGCAGCCAGGGGAACAGGCTGCGGCCGTACTCCTGGAACACGACCGCGAGGCCGGTCGGCGGCCCGGTGACCGGGGTACCGTCGATCCGTGCCTCCCCCGAGGTCGGTGCCAACAGGCCCGCGATGCACTTGAGCAGCGTGGTCTTGCCACAGCCGGACGGGCCGACCACGCAGGCGAACTCGCCCTCCCCAACGGAGAACGTGAGGTCCGCGATCGCCTCGACCCGGCGGCCGTGGCCGTCGTACACCTTGCGCAGCGCGTTGACCTCGAGCATCACGGCTCCCGCTCGATCGCCCGGATCCCGTGGTACCAGCGCAGGATCCGGCGTTCGGCGAGCCGGAACAGCAGCGACAGCAGGACGCCGAGCAGACCGAGCAGCAGGACGCCGCTCCACATCTGGGGGATCGCGAAGCCGCGCTGGAACTGGACGACCGTGAACCCCAGCCCGCTGCTCGCGGCGAACATCTCACTGATCACCATGAGGATGATGCCGATCGACAGCGCCTGCCGCGCGCCGGTGACGATCTGCGGGCTGGCCGAACGCAGCACGAGGTGGCGCAGCCGGGCCATTCCGCGGACGCGGTAGCTACGGCAGGTGTCGGCGAGGATCTCGTCGACGTTGCGGACGCCCTCGACGGTGTTGAGCAGGATCGGCCACACGCAGCCCGACACGATGACGATCACCTTCATCAGGTCACCGATGCCGGCCACCAGCATGATGATCGGTACCAGCACCGGCGGCGGGATGGCCCGGAGGAACTCCAGGATCGGCTCGACCAGCGCCCGCAGCCGGTAGCTGGTGCCGACCGCCACGCCGACCGCGACGCCGAGCAGGAGCGCGGCCGCGTAGCCGAGCAGCAGTCGGGTCAGGCTCGGCAGTACGTCATCGGCGAGCCGGGCGCCGAACCAGGTTTCCCGGAACGCGACCAGGATCCGCGACAGCGGCGGCCGGTAGAAATCGGTGCTGTTCGCGCTGCTGTACCACCACAGCGCGACCAGCAGCACCGGCACGGTCAGCAGCGCGGCTGCCCGGCGCAGTGCGCTCGTCATGTCAGTACCTCGCGGCGGACGGCCGGGTGCCAGGCGAGGACCAGCCGCTCGCCGGCCCGGGTGACCAGGTTGGCCGCCAGGCCGATCAGCCCGGTGGTGACCACGAGTGCGTACATCTGCGGCACCGAGTCGCTCGCCTGGGCCACGGCGATCTCCTGGCCGAGGCCGGGCGCGCCGATGATCAGCTCGCCGGTGACCGCCAGGATCAGCGCCACCGAGGCGGCGAGCCGGACTCCGGTGACCGCGTAGGGCAGCGCGGTCGGCCAGACCAGGTACCGCACCCGGGTCCAGCGGCCGAACCGGTACGCGTGCGCGGTGTCCCGGGCCACCGGGTCCACGTCGGCCACCCCGTGCAGCACCTGGACGAGCACCTGCCAGAACGCGGCGTACACGACGAGCACGAGGGTGGACCTGACCGGGTTGTAGAGCACGACGACCAGGGGGATCAGCGCGACCGACGGGATCGGGCGGAGGAACTCGATGGTCGAGGCGGTCGCCTCGCGCAGCACCGGTACCGAGCCGATCAGCACGCCCAGCGCCACGCCGGCCGCCACCGCGATCGCCAACCCGGTGGCCCAGGACCGCAGCGTCTCCAGTACGGCAGTCCAGAACCGCGCCTGCCCGGCCTCGTCGGCGAGCGCGGCCACGATCCGGCTGGAAGGCGGCGCGTAGCGGGCCGGAACCAGCCCGATGCGCGGCGCGACCTCCAGCACGGCCCCGAAGCCGGCCAGCCCGACGAGGCCCAGCAGGGCGCGCTCGTACCTCACGGAAGCATGGTGTTCAGATCCGCCGCCTTGGTCAACAGGCCGTCGCCAAGTGCCAGGTCGGCCAGCGTCTGGATGGCCTGCCGGTTGATGTCGGCCGGCCACTTCGGCAGGGTCATCCGGGCGATCACGTCCGGCGCGATCGTGGTGTACGACTTGATGATCTCGCGGGCCTCCTCCGGGTGGCCGTCCGCGTACGCCAGCGACTCCTTCATCGCCTCGGTGAACCGCCGGACCAGATCGGGGTTGCTGGTCATCAACTGGGTCGAGGTGAAGTACATGGCGACGACCAGGTTCGGCGCGGCGTCGACGTAGCTCGATGCGATCTTCCGCCCGCCCTGGGCCAGCACCGCCTGCTGGAACGGCTCCACCACGAAGACGGCGTCCACCTGACCGGACTGCAGCGCGGCCGGCTGCTGCGGGAAGGCCAGCTCGACGAACTTGACCGCCTTCGGGTCGCCGCCGGCCTTGCGTACCGAGGCGCGTACCGACGTGTCGACGATGTTCTTCAGCGTGTTCGCCGCGACCGTCTTGCCGGCCAGGTCGGCCGCGGTCTTGATCGGGCTGTCGCCCTTGACCATCAGGGCCGCGAAGTCCTGGCCGTCGATGCCGGTCGAGTTGTTGCCGTTGCACACGACCTTGATCGGTACGCCCTGGGACGTCGCCAGCAGCAGCGAGATCACGTTGCTGAAGCCGAACTGGTACTGTCCACTCTGGACAGCCGGGATGATCGCGGCGCCGCCCTGGGCCAGCGTCAGCGTCAGGTCGATGTTCCGCTTGCTGAAGAACTCCTTCTGCTTGCCCAGGTAGATCGGCGCGACATCGAGGATCGGGATGACGCCCACGGTCACCTTGTCGGGCTGTCCGGGGGCGGCCGGCGCCGGGTTGTCCGAGGTCGAGCTGCACGCGGCGGCGGCCAGCAGCGTGGTCACCAGCGCGAACGCAGCGAGGTGTCGTCTCATGAGGGGCTCCATCCGCCTTCGGGGGATACCGCAACGCTGTTCGGAGATCGCACGCTCGTTCTCTACGAGAACGTAGGACCCGCGCTCCGGCACAGTCAACCCATTGACGCCTCCGAGCCGAGTCCATACTGTGCGAGAGAAGAACTTTCGTTCGCATGGCGCACATGCGCCGGCGGGGCGCCGGTACGACGCCCGGAGGGAGCGGATGGCGGAACTGGTCGGCCTGGCCGAGGGCATCGCCGCGCTCGTACACGACGGCGACACGATCGCGCTGGAGGGCTTCACACACCTGATCCCGGTGGCCGCCGGCCAGGAGATCATCCGGCAAGGGCGCCGCGATCTCACGCTGGCCCGGATGACCCCGGACATCGTGTACGACCAGATGATCGGCGCCGGCTGTGCCCGGCGGCTCGTCTTCGCCTGGGGCGGGAACCCGGGCGTGGGCTCGCTGCACCGGCTGCGCGACGCGGTCGAGCACGGCTGGCCCGCGCCGCTGGAGCTGGAGGAGCACAG
Organism: Micromonosporaceae bacterium; assembly: GCA_016880465.1. Lineage (GTDB taxonomy): Bacteria > Actinomycetota > Actinomycetes > Mycobacteriales > Micromonosporaceae > EFPC-2. Next base: position 11,421 of record JAEHDK010000681.1, on the reverse strand, counting down.
CCACGCCGGAATGGCCAACCGGTACGCGGCCGGCGCCTCCGGACTGCCGTTCGCGGTGCTGCGCGGGTACACCGGCACCGACCTGGTCCGGCACACCACGACGCTGTCGACCGTCACCTGCCCGTTCACCGGCGAGGTGCTCGCCGCCGTACCGGCGTTGAACCCGGACGTAGCGGTGATACACGCGCAGCGGGCGGACCGGCGCGGCAACGTCCAGCTCTGGGGCATCACCGGCGTGCAGAAGGAGGCGGTGCTGGCCGCCAAGCGCTCGCTCGTCACCGTCGAGGAGGTCGTCGACGCCCTCGACCGCCGGCCCGGGGCCATCGTCCTGCCCTGGTGGGTGGTCACCGCCATCGCGGTCACCCCCGGTGGCGCCCGGCCGTCGTACGCCCAGGGCTACTACGACCGGGACAACCGCTACTACCGGGACTGGGACGCGATCAGCCGGGACCGGGACAGCTTCACCGGCTGGCTCGACCGGCACGTGGTGGGCGTCCGGTGAGCGAGCGGAGCGAGCCCCGCAGCCGCGGCCCGAGGGCGGCGGCGTGACGTTCACCGCCGAGGAGGTCATGACGGTCGCGGCGGCCCGCGCGCTGGTCGGCCGCACCTCGTGTTTCGTCGGCATCGGGCTGCCGAGCACCGCGGCGAACCTGGCGCGCCGGCTGCACGCGCCCGACCTGGTGCTCGTCTACGAGTCCGGGGCGATCGGCGCGAAGCCCGCCCGGCTGCCGCTGTCCATCGGGGACGGTGAGCTCGCGGAGACCGCGGACGCGGTCGTCAGCGTGCCCGAGATCTTCAACTACTGGTTACAGCCCGGCCGCATCGACGTCGGCTTCCTGAGCGCCGCCCAGCTCGACCGCTTCGGCAACCTCAACACGACGGTCGTCGGCGGCGACTACCGGCACCCGCAGACGCGGCTGCCGGGCGCGGGCGGCGCGCCCGAGATCGCCGCCGCCTGCCGCGAAGTGATCTTGATCGTCCGGCAGAGCCGGCGTACGTTCGTGGAGCGCGTCGACTTCGTCACCTCGGTGGGGTTCGGCGCCGGGCCCGGCGACCGCGAGCGGCTCGGGCTGCACGGGCGCGGCCCGGGGCTGGTCATCACGGATCTGGGGGTCCTCGAACCGGACCCGACGAGCTGTGAGCTGACCCTCACCCGGCTGCACCCCGGCGTGGACCTCGCCGCCGTCACGGCGGCGACCGGCTGGCGCCTGGCGGTGGCGCCCGAGCTCGGCGTCACGCCGGAGCCGACCGCCGACGAACTGGCCGTGCTGCGGGACCTCGTGGAAAGGAGCAGCCGATGAGCGTACGTGGGTACCGGCGCGAAGCCGACGGCGTCCATCCGCCGCTGGACTCGGCGGCCTACCGGTCGACCGCGCTGCGGGCCCCCGCCCGACCCCCGGTTCCACTGCCCCACACCAGCACCGAGGTGACCGGCCCGGCGCTGGACGAGCGGACGGCCGGGCCGCTGCTGGCCGACCTCACCCGGGCCCACCGGGGCGAGCCGCTCGGCGAGCGCATCATCGTGCACGGCACCGTCCGCGACGGGGACGGCCGGCCGCTACCGCACACGCTCGTCGAGGTCTGGCAGGCCAACGCGGCGGGGCGGTACGCCCACGACGCCGACCAGCACCCGGCACCGCTCGACCCCAACTTCACCGGGGCGGGGCGCATGCTGACCGGCGCGGACGGCGGGTACCGGTTCGTCACCATCAAGCCGGGGGCGTACCCCTGGCGCAACCACGACAACGCGTGGCGGCCGGCCCACATCCATTTCTCGCTGCTCGGCGAGGCGTTCGCGCAGCGGCTCGTCACCCAGATGTACTTCCCCGGCGACCCGCTGTTCGACCAGGACCCGATCTTCAACGCGATCCGCGACCCGGCGGCCCGGTCCCGGCTGGTGGCCGGCTTCGACCTGGCCAACACGGTGCCCGAGTGGGCGCTCGCGTACCGGTTCGACATCGTGCTGCGCGGGCGCGACGCGACCCCGACGGAGGCGGAATGACGCTGCCCGAGACCCCGTCGCAGACGGTCGGCCCGTTCTTCGCCCATGCGCTGCCTTGGCCGGCCGGACCGTACGTCGTACCCACCGGTACGCCGGGCGCGTTCTGGCTGCGCGGCCGGGTCTTCGACGGCGCCGGCGAGCCGGTGCCGGACGCGCTCGTCGAGAGCTGGCAGGCCGACCCGCGGGGCCGGTTCGACGCGCCCGGGTTCCGCGGCTTCGGGCGCTGTCCGACCGATCCCGACGGCGGCTGGTCGCTGCACACGGTACGGCCCGGCGCGGTACCGGCGCCCCGCGGCGGTACCCAGGCGCCGCACCTGAACCTTTCGGTCTTCGCGCGCGGCCTGCTGCACCGCGTGGTCACCCGGGTCTACTTTCCAGAGGAGACCACGGCGAACGCGACCGACCCGGTGCTCTCCGCCCTGCCGGAGCCGGCCCGCGGCACCCTGATCGCGCGCCCGGCGGGCGACGGGTACGCCATCGACATCCGCCTGCAGGGGGAGCATGAGACCGTCTTCTTCCGCGTCTGACCCCGGGCTGTTCGACGAGATCCTGGCCCGCGGGCCGGTGCGTACCGCGGTCGGCGACCGGTCCTGGCTGACCGCCCTGCTGGAGGTCGAGGTGGCGCTCGCCCGGGTCCAGGCGGACGTGGGGCTGATCGCGCCCGACGCGGCCGCGGCGATCGCGGCCGCGGCCCACCCCGACCGGTTCGACATCGGCGCGCTCGGGCGGGCGGCGGCCGGCCCGGGCAACCCGGTGCTGCCCCTCGTCGAGGCCCTGCGTGCGGCGGTACCCGCCGCGGCCGCCGGATCGGTCCACAAGGGAGCGACAAGCCAGGACGTCGTCGACACGGCCGCGATGCTGGTGGCCCACCGCGCACTCGGGCCGCTGCTGGCCGATCTGGCCGGTGCGGCGGACGCCGCGGCCGGGCTGGCCCGGCGGTACCGGGACGCGCCGATGGCCGGCCGTACGCTGCTCCAGCGGGCCGAGCCGGTGACGATCGGGTTCACCGCGGCCGGCTGGCTGGCGGGGCTCGACGAGGCCGCCGGCCTGCTGGCCGGCGTACGGGACACCCGGCTGGCCGTCCAGCTCGGCGGCTCCGTCGGCACGCTCGCCGCGTACGGCGACGACGGTCCGGCCCTTCCCGGCCGGCTGGCGGAGCGCCTCGGGCTCGCCGCCGCGCCACTGCCGTGGCACACGAACCGGGTAAGGATCGGCGAGCTGGCCGGCGCGCTCGGTACGGCCGCCGGCGCCATCGGCAAGGTCGCCCGCGACGTCACCCTGCTCGCCCAGTCGGAGGTGGCCGAGGTGGCCGAGGGCAGGCCGGGCCGGTCGTCGGCCATGCCGCACAAGCGCAACCCGGTCGCCGCCGTCTCCGCGATCGCCTGCGCGGCACAGGCGCCCGGCCTGGTGGCGACCCTGTTGACCGCGATGGTGCAGGAGTACGGCCGGGCCGCCGGCGCGTGGCATGCCGAGTGGCGGCCGCTGCGCGAGCTGCTGACGGCCGTCGGGGCGGCGGCAGCCTGGCTGCGCGACTGCCTCACCGGGTTGCGGGTGGACGAGGCGGCGGCCGCCGCGAAGCTGGGCGACGCCGACGTCACGGCGCACGTACGCGCCGCCGCCCGGTTGGTGGACCTGGTCCTCGCCGATCGGGGGCGGCCGTGACGGTCGACCTGCACTACACAGTGGACGGCCCGCCGGACGGTCCGGTGCTCCTGCTGGGCAGCTCGCTGGGTACGGCCGGCGCGCTGTGGCAGCCGCAGCTCGCGATGCTGGCGCAGCGGCACCGTGTGGTCCGCTACGACCACCGCGGGCACGGTCGCTCCCCGGTACCGGCCGGACCGTACACAATGGACGATCTGGGTGGCGACGTGCTGGCGCTGCTCGACCGGCTGGGGGTGGCCCGGGCGCGACTCGGCGGGATCTCGCTCGGTGGCATGGTGGCGATGTGGGTGGCGGCGTACGCGCCCGACCGGGTCGAGCGGCTCGCGCTGCTGTGTACGTCCGCCCGCCTGGGGCCGCCGGAGGCCTGGGCCGACCGGGCCGCGACGGTCCGGGCCGGCGGGATGACCGCGATCGCGGACGCGGTGCTCGGCCGCTGGTTCACGCCCGGCTTCCCGCAGCGCCACGCCGGGATCGTCGGCTGGACGCGGTGCCAGCTGACCTCGACGCCGGTCCAGGGGTACGCCGCCTGCTGCGCCGCCATCGAGACGATGGACCTAGAGCCGGTGCTCCATGCGATCACCGCGCCGACGCTCGTCATCGCCGGTGCGCAGGACCCGTCGACGCCGCCGGAGCACGCCCGGCGGATCGCCGACGCGGTGCCGGGCGCGCGCCTCGCCGTCGTACCCGACGCCGCCCACCTGGCCAACGTCGAGCAGCCCGACGCGGTGAATGCACTGCTGGCCGAGTTCCTGGAGGAGTCCGATGGATGACCTCGACCGTACGGGTGAGGCGGTCCGCCGCGCCGTGCTCGGGGACGCGCACGTGGACCGGGCGCAGGCGGCCGCCACCGAGTTCACCGCGCCGTTCCAGGAGTACCTGACCCGCGCCGCCTGGGGCCAGGTGTGGGGCCGGCCCGGCCTGGACCGGCGTACCCGCAGCTGTCTCACGCTGGCCCTGCTCACGGCGCTGCGCTGCGAGCACGAGCTGGCGCTGCACGTGGCCGCCGCCATCCGGCTCGGGCTCACTCCGGACGAGATCCGGGAGGTTCTGCTGCACACCGCGGTCTACGCAGGGGTGCCGGCCGCGAACGCGGCCTTCGCCGTCGCCCAGCGGGTCCTGTCCGGCCTGGAGCCGGGATGACAGGCGCCGGCGGCGCCGACGCCCGGGTGCGGGGCGGGGACTTCGTCCAGTCGCTGGAGCGGGGGCTCGCGGTGATCCGCGCGTTCGACGCGACCCACGTCGCGTTGACGCTGAGCGAGGTGGCGGTGGCGACGGGCGTGACCCGCGCCGCCGCCCGCCGGTTCCTGCTCACGCTCGTCCAGCTCGGGTACGTACGCAGCGACGGCCGGCTGTTCTCGCTGACCCCCCGGGTGCTCGAGCTCGGGTACGCGTACCTGTCGAGCCTGTCGCTACCCGAGGTCGCCGAGCCGCACCTGGAGGCGCTGGTCGCCGAGGTCAACGAGTCGTCCTCGGTGTCCGTGCTCGACCGGACCGACGTCGTCTACGTCGCCCGCGTCCCGACGAGCCGCATCATGACGGTCGCGATCAGTGTGGGCACCCGGTTCCCGGCGTACGCCACGTCGATGGGCCGGGTCCTGCTGGCCGGCCTGCCCGAGGACGAGCTCGACGCGTACCTGTCCCGGGTACGGCTCGAGCAGCTCACCACCCGTACCGTCGGCTCGGTGGCGTCGCTGCGTGCCGAGCTGGCCCGGGTCCGCGCGCAGGGCTGGGCGATCGTCAACCAGGAGCTGGAGGAGGGCCTGCGGTCGGTCGCCGCGCCGATCCGCGACCGTACCGGCCGGGTGGTCGGGGCGGTGAACGTGTCCACCCACGCCAGCCGTACCTCCCTCGACACGATGCGCCGCGAGCTGCTGCCCCCGCTGCTGGCCACGGCCCAGCGGATCGAGGCCGACCTGCGCGCCGCCGCGCCCAACAACCACCGCGCCTAGGACCCTCGCGGTCCGGCCGGGGATCGGTCGGCGCGCGCGTACAGCTCACCGGGTCGGAGCGGTCACGCCGTGTCTGTGGGGTGGTAGTGGTGTGTGGTGGTGGTGGTCAGCGCGTTAGCGTCCGGCGGGCCATCGACCGCCAGAGGTCGTTGCTCGGCCTCATCAGCTCGATGAGCTCGCGCTCCCAGCCGTTCTCAATCGTGACTCCGGCCTTCTCACAGGCCATGCGGGCCACGTCGGTGCTCGGGGCGAACTCGTCGCCCCACTCCCCGTCCGCTCCGACGAGCACGATGCGTGCACCACGTCGGCCGACGTACTCGATGACCGCCCGTGCTCCACGGTGACCGTCGGCGAACGACTTGAGTCCGTCGACCAGTCCGGTGGGGGCATGCTCAGGGGTGAGCGTCGTATCGGAACCATCTGCCATGCCGGAAAGCCTATGCAGGCGCACGGGCTCCGGGCTCGGAAGCGACGGTCTTCTGTGAGTTCAATTACCTGACCGGGGTCGGTCTTTGGTACATATTTTTGGGACATTGGGGGGTAGTTGCCCGAGCCGCCGCCGGTGTTACCGGCAAGCCGGGCGTGTCGCGGACGAAACGGATAAACTATCTGATCAGCGCGTCAATGCCCACGGTCACGAACACGATCGTGAGGTACGTCGTCGACCAGTGGAACAGCCGCATCGGCTTGACCGGCGCGCCGCGCCGGACCCGCTCGTCGAGCCGGTGCGCCTCGACGACCAGCGCCCCGCCGGCCGCCAGCGCGACCACGCCGTACAGCGGGCCCATGCCGAGCGGCCACAGCGCGAGGGACGCGGCGAGCGTGAGCCAGCTGTATACCACCGACTCCACCGAAACCCGGCGTAGCGAGGCCACGACAGGCAGCATCGGGATCCCCGCCCGGGCGTAGTCGTCGCGGAACTTGATCGCGAGCGCGTAGAAATGCGGCGGCTGCCAGAGGAACACGACGGCGAACAGGACCCACGCCGGCCAGGCCAGCGAGCCGGTCACCGCGGCCCAGCCGATGAGCACCGGCATCGCCCCGCAGATCCCGCCCCACACCGTGTTCTGCGCGGTGGTCCGCTTGAGCCAGAGCGTGTAGACGAGGTCGTAGTACAGGATCGCCGCACCGGTCAGCGCCGCCGCGAGCAGGTTGGTGAACACCGCCATCAGGCCGACCGAGACGACCGCGAGGATCAGCCCGAAGGTGAGCGCGGCGCGCGGGGACACCGCGTGCGCCGGCAGCGGCCGGCGCGAGGTCCGCCGCATCACCTGGTCGATGTCGCGGTCCAGGTAGCAGTTCAGCGCGTTCGCGGCCCCCGCGGCGAGCGCACCGCCGACGACCACCACCAGCATCAGCCACACCGGCGGCAGCCGCCGCTCCGCCAGCATCATCGCCGGTACGGTCGTGATCAGCAGCAGCTCGACGATGCGTGGCTTGGTGAGCGCGAGGTACGCCCTGAGGACCCCGCCGATGCGGCCAGGCCGGGCGGTGCTCGGCGGCGCCGGCACGGCGAGGTCGTTGGGGGCGGCGGTGCGGTCCGCGACCGTGCGCACGCGATCGTCACCTTCCCGCATCGGACTTCGGCCGCGCCGGCCGGCGGGCCGCCTGACAGCGTACGCGGTGACCTTGGGCCCGCTCCGCCGGCATCGCACGCGGCGGCTCACCCAACGATTGTTATCAATACGCTGACGGCGCGGCCCGATACTCCGGGGACCCCGCTTGGGGGCGGCGGGGAGTGGGTAGGGTCACGGTGAGGATTCCGTGACGCGCGAGGAGCGATGGCCCGTGACCGCTGGCGAGGCAGCACGCGAACTGGAATGGTCGGACCTCGACCGGCGCGCCGTCGACACCGTCCGCGTCCTGGCGATGGACGCCGTGGAGAAGGCCGGGAACGGCCATCCGGGCACCGCGATGAGCCTGGCGCCGGCGGCGTACCTGATGTACCAGCGGGTGCTGCGGCACGATCCGGCCGATCCGCACTGGCCCGGACGGGACCGGTTCGTACTGTCCGCGGGGCACACCAGCCTGTCCCTCTACATCCAGCTCTACCTCAGCGGGTACGGGCTGGAGCTCGACGACCTGGCTGGGTACCGGCAGTGGCAGTCGCTGACTCCGGGGCATCCGGAACACCTGCACACCCCGGGGGTCGAGACGACCACCGGCCCGCTCGGCCAGGGCATCGGCAGCGCGGTCGGCATGGCGATGGCCGCCCGCCGCGAGCGCGGCCTGTTCGACCCGGACACGCCGCCGGGCGAGTCCCTGTTCGACCACCGGATCTACGTGTTCGCCTCGGACGGCGACATCGAGGAGGGCGTCAGCCACGAGGTCAGCTCGCTCGCCGCGCACCACAAGCTGGGGCACCTGATCGTGGTGTACGACGACAACGAGATCTCCATCGAGGACGACACCCGGATCGCCAAGTCCGAGGACGTGGTGGCCCGGTACGCGGCGTACGGCTGGCATGTGCAGACGGTCGAGTGGCGTAGGGGCCGGGCCGGGGACGGCGAGTACCACGAGGACGTACCGGCGCTGTACGCCGCGATCCAGGCCGCGCAGGCGCAGACCCGACGGCCCTCGCTCATCGCGCTGCGTACGATCATCGGCTGGCCGGCGCCCACCAAGCAGAACACCGGGAAGATCCATGGCAACGCGATGGGCGCCGAGGAGGTCGCCGCCACCAAGACGATCCTCGGCTTCGACCCGGCGATGGCGTTCGCCGTCGACGACAAGGTGCTGGCGCACACCCGGGCGGCGCTCGACCGGGGTCGGCAGGCGCACGCCGACTGGCAGCGCCGGTTCGACGCCTGGGCGCGGGCGAACCCCGACCGCGCCGCGCTGTTCGCCCGGATGTCGACCCACAGCCTGCCGGCCGGCTGGACCGAGGTACTGCCGCAGTTCCCGGCCGACGCCAAGGGGATGGCCACCCGCAAGGCGTCCGGTGCGGTGCTGGACGCGCTGGCCCCCGTACTCCCGGAGCTCTGGGGTGGCTCAGCCGACCTGGCCGATAGCAACAACACGACGATGAAGAACGAGCCGTCGTTCGTGCCGGCCGAGTACTCGACGAAGGAGTTCAGCGGCACCGGGTACGGCCGGATCCTGCATTTCGGGGTGCGCGAGCACGGCATGGGCACGATCGGCAACGGCATCGCGCTGCACGGCGGCACCCGGGTGTACCTCGGCACGTTCCTCGTCTTCTCCGACTACATGCGGCCGGCCGTACGGCTCGCCGCGCTGATGAAGCTGCCGGTGATCTACGTGTGGACGCACGACTCGGTGGGGCTCGGCGAGGACGGGCCGACCCATCAACCGGTCGAGCACCTCTCGGCGCTCCGCGCGATCCCCGGGCTCGACGTGGTCCGGCCGGCCGACGCTAACGAGACGGTGTGGGCGTGGCGGTGCGCCCTGGAGCACCCGGACCGCCCGACCGCGCTGTGCCTGACCCGGCAGAACGTGCCGGTCCTCGACCGGTCGGCGCTGGCGTCCGCCGAGGGCGTGGCGCGCGGCGGCTACATCCTCGCCGACGCCTCGACGGGCAGACCCGACGTGATCATCATTGGTACGGGGTCGGAGGTGCAGCTGTGCCTGGCCGCGCGCGAGCGGCTCGAGGCGCAGGGCACGCCGACCCGGGTGGTGTCGATGCCCTGCCAGGAGTGGTTCCGGGCGCAGGACGAGACGTACCGGGAGGAGGTCCTGCCCCGCGGCGTGAAGGCCCGGGTGAGCGTGGAGGCCGCGGTCGCCATGTCCTGGCACGACCTCGTCGGGGACACTGGCGAGTGTGTGAGCCTGGAGCACTACGGCGCCAGCGCCCCGTACCAGGTGATCCTGGAACAGTTCGGGTTCACTCCCGACCACATCGTGGCGGCCGCCCGGGCAGCGCAGTCCCGGGGGCGCCAGATCAAGGGTTCGACGACCGGCAGCTGAGCCGAGGCATCCGAAGGGGGCGTCATGACTGACAGGTTGGCCGCGCTGTCCGCCGCGGGCGTGGCGGTGTGGCTCGACGACATCTCCCGGCAACGGCTCGCGACCGGCGGGCTCGACCGGCTGCGCCGGGAACAGCACGTGGTGGGCGTGACGAGCAACCCGACCATCTTCGCCAAGGCGTTGGCCGACAACGCCGGCGCGGAGGCGGCCGACCTGACCGGGGTCGAGGACTACGCCACCCAGCTCCGCGACCTGGCGGTGCGGGGAGTACAGGTCGACGAGGCCGCCCGGCTGATCACCACGTACGACGTGCGCTGGGCGTGTGACGTGATGCGGCCGGCGTACGACGCATCGTCCGGTGTGGACGGACGGGTATCCATTGAGGTCGACCCGCGGCTGGCGCACCACACGGACATGACCACCGCCGAGGCCAAGGCGCTGTGGTGGATGATCGACCGGAAGAACCTGTACGTCAAGATCCCGGCGACCAAGGCCGGGCTTCCGGCGATCACCGCAGCGCTGGCGCAGGGGGTCAGCGTCAACGTCACCCTGACCTTCGGTCTCGACCGGTACGAGCAGGTGATGGACGCGTTCCTCAGTGGTCTCGAGCAGGCCCAGGCGAACGGTCACGACCTGACCGGCTTCGGCTCGGTGGCGTCGTTCTTTGTGTCCAGAGTGGACACCGAAGTGGACCAGCGGCTGGAGAAGATCGGTTCGGACGAGGCGAAGGCGTTGCGCGGCAAGGCGGCGATCGCGAACGCGCGGCTGGCATACGAGCGGTACGAGAAGGTGTTCGCCTCGTCGCGCTGGCAGGCGCTGGCGAACGCGGGCGCCCGGCCGCAGCGTCCACTGTGGGCGTCCACGTCGACGAAGAACCCGGCGTACCGCGACGTGATGTACGTCGAGGAGCTCATCGCGCCGGGCGTGGTGAACACCATGCCCGAGGCGACGATCCGGGCCTTCGCCGACCACGGCGAGGTACCCGGCGACACGGTCACCGGCGCGTACGACGAGGCCCGGCAGGTGCTGGCCGACCTCGCCGCGGCGGGCATCGACTACGACGACGTGGTCGAGACGCTCGAGCGCGAGGGCGTCGAGAAGTTCGAAGCGAGCTGGCTGGAGCTGCGCCAGATGGTGCAGGAAAAGCTCGGAGCGCAGTCATGACGCTGCGCCCGGAGTGGGCGGCCGGTCTGGCGGTCTACGGCGGCGACGACGTCGCCGACGGCGCACAGGTCCGTGCCGCGCTCGTCCGAGACGGGGTACCTCGGCTGCTGGTCGAGAAGGACCCGACGCTCTGGGGCGAGGAGGCGCAGTCCGCGGCCAAGATCCGCCTGGGCTGGGTCGACACCTTCCGGCGCAGCCGCGACCTGCTCCCCCAGCTCGCTGAGATCACCGCCGAGCTCGCCGACCTCGACCACGTGGTCCTCGCCGGGATGGGCGGGTCGTCGCTGGCTCCCGAGGTCATCGCCCGCACGCTCGACAAGCGGCTGACCGTGCTGGACACGACGGATCCGCACCAGGTGCGCACCGCGGTGTACGGGCGCGACGGCTCTCCGGCGGCCGCGGCCGAGCTGCTCCGGCGTACGGTCGTCGTGGTGTCGAGCAAGTCCGGCACGACCGTCGAGACCGACAGCCACCGCCGGGTGTACTGGCAGGCGTTCCGCGACTCCGGGCTGACCGAGGCCGAGGCCGGCCGGCGGTTCGTCGTCGTCACGGACCCCGGCTCGCCGCTGGCGTCCACCGCCGGCGAGATGGGCGCGTACCTGGTGTACGCCGATCCGGAGGTGGGCGGGCGGTACTCGGCGCTCACCGCCTTCGGCCTCGTACCGTCGGCCCTGCTCGGAGTCGATGTCGTCGAGCTGCTCGACCAGGCGGAGGAGCTGT